>DASRVI010000150.1:0-12855 GCA_035655135.1 Acidobacteriota bacterium
TTTTATCAACATGGTTGACTGCAAGGAAAAAATAGGGAACTTGATTTATTTCCTGTTTCAAAAAGGCGGCGCTGGTCTCTTGGGGAGAGGTGATGAAAAGGGCTGTAAAGTATTGACTTTCATAGCCAGCCCATTGAACAAAATTGTAAGTATTTTTTTCTTCATCAAATTTTTCTTCCTGATGACGGTTAAGTTTTCCCCCTGAATAAACAGCGACTCCGACTTGCTGGCCGAATCTTTGTTGCTTGGCTTCTGGAGATAGATTGCAGAAGGAAGGGCCCCAGACAATATTGGGTTCGATTCTTTGGTTGTTTTTCCATAGGTTTATCTGGATATCTATTTCATAGCTTCCATCATAGAAAGTAAAGATTTTTTCAATCTTATGGCCTTGTTCATCAGCATAGGTAAACCTTAACTCTTTAGATTCTCTGTTGCTGAGGTTTATCTGGGTGGAGGATGTCTTAAATAAAGCTTTATTTATTAAATCATCAGTATCAGGATGGTCTGTTTTTAAAGCAAAAGGATATCTGTTGATCTCTTCTGATGTATCAGAGATCAATTCCATGGGTCCACCCTGTTCATCTTTATACTCTCTTAAGGTCCATTTCCTGAGGACAGCTCCTTTATTACTCCATTCTGCCGTGTATAACGAGGTGTTGATGATGACCTTCTTTTCTCTTTCCCCAGAAACAGGTTTTATTTCTACTGTTTTGGGTGATCCAGCTTCTTGGGCTTTCTCTTTTTCAGACGTTTCTGGCAGGGTTTTTGTTGGTGCCGGCTCTGTTTTTGTGATGGCTTCCTGAGAAACATCTTTTTGGGGTTCTTGAGGTTCCTGCTTGACAAAAATGGCCTGATAAAGAAATAAGATCAAAAAAGAAATAACAATGGCGATTAAAAGCCTTTTTTCTGTGCTCATAGTTTCATCCTTTTATGGGACAGAGTCGATTCCTCCTCGATGAAAGGGATGACATTTAAAGAGTCTTTTTATGCCCAGAAAAGCACCTTTTGTCAGTCCATATTTTTCAATCGCCTGATAAGCATAGGAAGAACAAGTGGGGTAAAACCTACAGTTATTTCCCAATAATGGAGAGACAAAACGTTTATATTGTCTGAGAATATAAAGAGCTGCTTTTTTCATCACGTTAACTACTTCTGATTTATGTATTCAATTGCTCTGATAAAATCTTTCTGAAGACTTTTCCAGGAAGCTTTAGCAATATTTTCTTTTGCGATAAAAATAAGGTCTTTTGAATCTTTCAGTAAATCTTTGTTTCTTCGGAAAAGAGTTTTTATCCATCTTTTGACCTTATTTCTCTTTACGGCATTTCCGACTCTTTTGCCTGCCACAGCAGCCAATCTTGAGTAAGGACGGTCGTTCGCAAGAAATATGACTGTGAAATATGTGCCTCTGTATCGATTTCCTTTTTTATATGTTAATAAAAACTCCTTTTTCTTTTTGACTCTTTCTTTAGAGCTAAGGGACTCATTCATTAAACAGAAATTTTTTTTCTGCCTTTTTTGCGTCTATTATTTATGATTTTACGTCCGCTTTTTTTCTTCATTCGGGTTAAAAACCCATGGTTTTTCTTTCTTTTTCTGTTGTTCGGCTGATATGTTCTTTTCATCTTCTATCTTTTTTCCTGTTGTTTTGGATAAGTATGTTAATAAACTATCCCCTGTCTGTCAAGATAGTTTTAATTTTAGTAAGTATTTCTAAAACCGTGATACATGTGATTTATAATGTTTATTAAGGGGAGAGGGCAGGGGATGAGGAATCCCCTGTGAGGGCGAAGCCTGAACCGGAAGAGAGATTCCACGCTGGGGAATCGAGCGGGTGACGAATCCCTTGCCCTTCCCCTCATAATAGGTTTGGAGATGCTTAACATCCTGGTTTTTTATTTGACTTGAGACATGCATATTTATTATAATTTAAGTCTAATATGAGTTATTTATCGATTGGAGATAAAATCATATATCCCAACCAGGGGATTGGGATTGTAGAAGATATCCAGAAGCAGAAATTATACGGGGAAGAATCCAGAGTTTTCCGACTGAGGATCGTTTCCAATGATACATTGGTTCTCATACCTTTTTCCAGCATAAGAGAAATGGGGATCAGAAAGCTGGTTAGTGAAGAGAAAATTGAAAAAATCTATAATTTCATGAGAAATGGAATTGTGGATATCAGTAAGAATTGGAAAGGAAGACACAAAGAACACGAGGAACTTATGAAAACAGGTTCTCTTTTGGACATAGCCTTTGTTATTAAGAGTTTGTATTATTTAAACCTAACTAAACCTCTGTCTTTCAGAGAGAAGAAGATGATGGAAAAAGCCAAGGAATTGCTGGTGTCTGAGATATCAGAGGTTATTAATATGACAGAAGAAGAGGTTGAGGAAAGAGTCTTTAAGAATTTATCAATATGTTTTAAAGATATAATCCCTCGGGTAGATTCCTGAGAACTGAGCTGTTATTTCCTCCTTTTGTTTACCGGCACTAGTCAAGTAAAAGCAAAGAATCTAAAGGGGTGAATTGTCCTGATTTATTTCCAGTTTAAGTTGTTTTATATTATTATATAGGTGTTTTTAAAGATATAGATAGAAAAAAATAATAATAATGCCACTGTCATTTTTTATGAATAGGTCAGATAACCTGGGTTATTCACGGGTCGAGGTTGCTTCAGATGCGAGGCACAGGGTATGAAGCTGTGGTTCTTCACCGCAAGTGCCCTGTAACGAAGCAGATGCAGTAAGATCGGCTCGCCTTTATGGTAAAAAATGGCGATTAAAATTAAAAACAAAAATAGGAAAATAATAAAGTAATCATTCTTAAAAGAATCTTGCGTATCGCTGAAAAGAAGTTAATAATAAAAACATCGCCATTTTTTATGAATAGGTCAGGTTTGTTATGAGAGTGGTTGCAAAGAACAAAAAGGCTTTTTTTAATTATGACATCATTGACACATATGAAGCCGGGATTTCATTGACTGGAAGCGAGGTGAAGTCTATTAGGGAAGGAAAAATGAGCATTAAGGAAGGCTATGTTGATATTAGAGATGGAGAGGTTTTCCTTATAAACAGTCATATAAGCCCCTATGAAGCAGCCAATCGGTTTAATCATAAACCCCGACGAGATAGAAAGCTGCTGCTCCACAGGCAGGAAATAAAACGGTTGACCGGGAAGATCAGACAAAAAGGATTGACCCTGATCCCCATTAAGGTCGTGATCAATGATAGAGGTTTAGTAAAAGTAGAGATCGCACTGGGGAAAGGTAAAAAAGCTTATGAAAAGAGAGAGGCCATCAAAGAAAGAGACCGGGAAAGAGATATGAGAGCTGAGTTAAAAAGATATCAAAAAGAATAATCTGTCTCATATAAAGAGGAAAAAATGGTTCATATTAAGAAAAAGAAAGGTGTCATAGGGATTCTTACTGGAGGAGGAGATGTGCCTGGATTGAATCCAGCAATTAGGGCTATCACCATAAGGGCTCTTCGTGAAGGCTATAAAGTGATAGGAATACGCAAGGGATGGGCTGGTTTGATAGAGATAAATAGGGACGAAGAAACTTCGCAATCTAAGCATTATCAAATACTTACAGAAGACATAGTGAATAAAGCAGGCCGCACAGGAGGCACTTTTTTACATACTTCCAGGACCCGCCCCAGCCATATTCCAGATGTGAACGTTCCTATTTTATTAAAAGAAAAATATAATGAGAAAACCAATGACCTCACTCAGGAAGTGCTGAAGAATTTAGATTATCTAGGGATTGATTATCTTATTCCCGTAGGAGGAGATGATACTCTGAGCTATGCGGTGAGACTGCATAAAGAGGGAGTCAAAGTCATAGGTATTCCAAAGACAATGGACAATGATGTTCCTGGAACAGACTATTGTATTGGCTTCAGTACTTGTGTTACTCGTATTATAAGTCTGACCCATTCTCTGAGGACAACGGCAGGCTCTCATGAGAGGTTCTTAGTCATAGAGGTTTTTGGTCGATATGCAGGATACACCGCCTTAATCCCCACTATGGCAGGGGCGGCTAATAGATGTGTGATTCCTGAATATAAATTCAATATTGATCGGTTGTGTGAATTACTCACTCAGGACCGTTCGACCAATCCCAGCAGGTATTCAGTGGTGCTGGTTTCTGAAGGAGCTATGTTTGAAGGTGGGGAGATGATATTTGAGAGTGACGAAGAAGACATGTATGGGCATAAAAAATTGGGAGGAATAGGAGATTTGATTTCCGTTCAATTAAAAGAACTGTCTCCCAAATACAACCATGGAAGAAGAATAAATGTCATAAATCAGCGTTTGAGTTATCTGGTGAGATGTGGTGATCCTGACGCCATAGATTCTATTGTGCCCATGGCATTTGGAAATTTAGCGTTAGACCTTATACTGGAGAAATCCTCGGGTCGAATGGTTTCTCTGAGGAATGGACAGTATGATAATGTTCCGATTGAAGTGGTGACAAGCACAAAAAAAACCGTTGATGTTGGCAAATATTACAGTACAGAAAGACTCAGACCCCATTATAAAAGCTTTAATTACAAGCCTCTCTTTATCATGACCAGCGACTACTAGCTTTATTCATAAAATCAGCCTGCAACCTATTCATTATCTCAAAATCGACTCTCTTTTTATGTTAAATGAATAAACAGAAATTAGCTCTTTATATCTGTTTTGTATTTAAATTTAATGCAGGCTGATTTTCCTCTTTGAGCGAGCCGATCTTACTGCATCTGCTTCGTTACAGGGCATTCGCAGTGAAGGACCACGACTTCATACCCTGTGCCTTGCATCTGCAGCAACCTCGACTCGTGAATAAAGCAAGCGGGACTAGCTTTATTCATAAAAAACGCCTGCAACCTATTCATTACCTCAAAATCGATTCTCTTTTTATGTTAAATGAATAAACAGAAATTAGCTCTTTATATCTGTTTTGTATTTAAATTTAGTGCAGGCTGATTTTCCTCTTCGAGCGAGCCGATCTTAAATTCAGATATGGGTTATGCTCCGTTCAGATTTTTAACGCCATTCTTCTTCGTTTTTCTCGGCTCCTGCGTAACTCCCCCCGTTCGTGGGTCAGACATACTCGTCGTCCGGCTTCGCCGGATACCCTCGAAAAACTCATCAGAAGGCTAAATCTTCAATGTCGCTTCACCCATATCCTGAATTCAATTAAGCTCAAAACCATATTGACTCGTGAATAAAGCAAACGACTACTAGCTTTATTCATAAAAAACGACGATTTCTGTTCATTATTAACCAATTCATTATTAACCAGGTTAGATAAAGCTATAAAGAATTGTTTATGCGATAATTGAGTGAGAACTGTACAGCTAATTTTATAGCTTCAAACATACTGGTGGGATCAGCAGTTCCCTTTCCAACAATATCAAAAGCCGTTCCATGATCAGGAGAGGTGCGTATAAAAGGAAGACCCAGAGTTACATTCACTCCTTCATTGAATGACACGATTTTAAAGGCGATGAGTCCCTGGTCATGAAAAAGAGAAGCCACGATTTTGCTGTTATCTTTATAAGCTTTTTTGAAGACAGTATCTGGAGGGAAAGGGCCGCTTACTTGGACTCCGCTTTCTTTGGCCGCATTAATAGCTGGTCTTATTTCAGTGATTTCTTCTTTTCCCATTAAGCCGTTTTCACCTGCATGGGGGTTTAATCCAGGGACAAGTAAATGAAATCGTTTTTTAGTTGCTTTTTGTGCGAACCTATCTAATCTCAAAAAAAAGTCACCAAGATCTTTTTTTTTGATTTTTTTCAAAGCTTCTTTTAATGCCATATGATGGGTGAATAATGCCACGTTCAGATTATTTGAGAAAAATGACATGATGGCTTCAGGATAATCTTGGCAGAGATATTCCGTATGTCCAGCCCAGTTTATATTGGCGAGCTTCCAAGACTCTTTTGATATGGGAGCTGTTACCACAGCATCAAGAGAACCTTTTTTAGCTTCTTTAACCGCTTTTTTGAAACAAGTAAAAGAGATTTCACCATTTTCTTTACAGGGATAACCGGATTTAAGTGAATTGAGAGGGTATGGGATATCATAAAGGGTAATTTGAGGGAGTGAAGAGGCTTTTTTTGGATCATAATCAGGTATTTTAACTCCCAAATCAAATTTATTGATTTCTTTTTCTATGATTGACCTGGGCCCAAACAATACATAATCCGCTTCGGGAAGGTTGGAGAATGTAAAGAGAGCTTTTAGGGTGACTTCAGGGCCAATTCCCCCCGGATCTCCTAAACTGAGGCCAATCTTAACTGAAGGCATTTTATCCAGTGAAAAGGATGAGTCCTTGTTAACTTTTTTTCTTTTTATCCTGTTCTAGCTTGTATAAATATTTGATATTGGCTTTAAAAATCAGCAGGTTTGGAGCTCCTTTTCTGGTTATTTTTAGGCAGTTTATATCATACCACTCTATTTGACCTTCAATCTTTTCACCGTCAACAAGAACAATCCCTATAGGTGTTTTTTTGCCCATTTGCTTCAAGTAATAATAATTTTCTGCATGGGTTTCGTAACGAGGATGGGACTTTTTTTGAGAGGGATTTTTCTTGTTATTGTTTTTGTAACTGGAAAATTTTGGACGGATTAATTTTCGATTCATAATTTTCTCCGAGGAAATGTTTTTCTAGAGAAACTAGATTTATATTTACTTAGAATTATAGCACTCCCTCTTTATTTTTTCAATTGGTCGGGGATTGTCATCTATGAATAAAAAACTGAACTTTCTTTTTTACTTTTTCGTATAGTAGAATAAAAGGATAATGACCATGAAAACAAACAAAATCTATATTTTAGGGATTATTGTTATTTTTATATTAGGGGCGTTTGCTTGTCTTCCAATTGGGGAACTGAAGGAGGATTTACGGACGGTTGAACTGGGCACAGCCACGTCTGCTGAAATTGAGCTTAAGTTTGGGGCTGGTGAGATAGAAATATATGGAGGAGCTGAGGAGCTGCTGGAGGGCGTATTTGAATATAATGTGGAACAATGGAGGCCTGAGATTGATCATCAGGTTAGAGATTCTAGAGCATTTCTTTCCATCCGGCAAGGTGATTCCACTGGGATTCCGGCTGGAAAGGGAAAGAATTCTTGGGAAATTTATTTGAATGAGCAGATTCCTATAGATCTCATCATGGATATGGGGGCTGGAGAAGGGGATCTTAACTTTGAGGATATTGACTTAAGGTCACTGGAAGTAGACATGGGAGTGGGAGACATTAAGGTGGACATATCAGGAACATATCAGCATGATATGAATGTGTATATTGATGGTGGGGTGGGTGCGATCACTCTGTATCTTCCCAGGGACATAGGTGTGATGGTTAAAGCAGACAAGGGAATCGGATCCATTAGCTCTCGGGATTTTATTAAAAAAGGAGACACTCTCGTCAATGAGATTTACGGGGAAACTGATGTTGAGATCAAAGTTAATATTGACACAGGAATCGGAAGCATCTCACTCAAGCTCAGATAAAAACCGATCTTTATTCTTCTTTACACCATTGATCCAACCATCCAAGGACTGTTTCATGCCAGAGGATGCTGTTGTGGGGTTGGAGAACCCAGTGGTTTTCATCGGGAAAATAAAGAAATTTGCTCGGTATCCCCAGCCGCTGTAAAGCATTAAAAGCAGCCATGCCTTGAGTTTCAACGACTCTAAAGTCATACGCTCCGTGAATGATCAGCATGGGTGTTTTCCAGTTTTTGACATAATTTACAGGATTGTGTTTTTCATATCCTTCTGGATTTGTCCAGGGTGTCCCCATATGGTCCCATTCCGGAAACCAGAGTTCTTCAGTGGCATAGTAGGCAAAGCGTTCATCCAAGTTTCCGTCGTGATTGACCAGGCAGCAAAATCTGTCTGGCCAGTTTCCTGCGATCCAATTGATCATAAATCCTCCAAAAGAAGCGCCCAAGGCACCCACTCGGTTGCCGTCCATCCATGAATAGCGATCCAACACCGCCTTGAGGCCTTTTTTGAGGTCTTCTAACGGCTTTCCGCCCCAGTCTCCCTGAATTGAATCAGTAAAATCCTGTCCGTAACCCACAGAACCGTGAAAGTCCACCATAACAGCAGCGTATCCTGCGCCAGCATAAGCTTGAGGATTCCATCGGTAATGGAAATTATTTCCAAAAGAACCCTGAGGTCCTCCGTGAATTAGAAAAGCCACAGGATATTTTTTTTCAGGGTCAAAATCGATGGGTTTCACAATAGTGCCGTACACAGTTTCATTGTTCCATCCTTTAAATGTAAATTGCTCATATTCTCCCATTTTTGCTTGGGCGATTTTTTCAGAGTTCATATGAGTGATTTGGGTGACGTGGCTACCGTCGAGTTCTGCTGAATAAAGCTCGACTGGGGAGCTGAGATTGTCCATGCCAAAAATAATGTTATCTTCACAGATTTCAGGAGAGCGCACGTATCCTGTTTCTATGATTGCAGTTACTTTCTCTGTTTTGACATCTATAGAGAAAAGGGAATTCTGTCCCAGATTGGGAGCTCCGGCATAAATCTTTGTTCCATCCTGAGACCAGCATACAAATGAGGGAGAGCGGTCCCAATTTTCAGCTAGGGTGCGTTTTTCACCGTTGGGCCAGTCTTGGATAATGATCCGGAACCGGTCTGATTCATATCCAGGCCTTTCCATGGCCAAATAAGCAAGATTTTGACCGTTAGAGGAAAAAACAGGAGATGTATCCCAGGCTTTGTTTTCTTCTGTGAGGCACTGAGGTTCTTGACTTCCATCCACAGGAACATAATAAAGGTCAAAGTCAGTGGACCAGGCTTCTTTGTTTCCCACATCCTTTGATGTGAAAATCAATCCCTTGCTGTCCGGAGTGAATGTGATTTCTTCAGGTCCCCCAAATGGTTGGGAGGGAGTGTCTGCATCCATTCCTGGCATAAGGTCTTTAGCCTCATTATTTTGGGTGGACATCACAAAAAGATGAGATCTTCGGCCATCTTCCCAGGTATCCCAGTGTCTGATGAAAATATCCTCATAAATGCGCCCGCTGCTTTTTTGGCATTCGATTTGTTCTAATTTTCTTTTAGTGTCCCGAGGATCAGTGAATTCTGGAAAGACTTCCATGGTGAAGGCAATAAATTTTCCATCTTTGGAAATCACCAGATTTCCTACATTTAAGGGAAAGTTAGTCACCTGCTTGGCTTCTCCCCCATCTATTCTTATCTTCCAGACTTGAGATGAGCCTGATCGGGTGGATAAAAACCAAATGTATTTTCCGCAGGGAGACCATCGGGGATTGAAATCTGAACCAGGGTGTGTCGTGAGTTTTAAAAAACCATTTCCATTGGTATGGATTAGACAAAGGTTAATCCGTCCTTTGTTTGCTTCAAGGTCGGTAGATCGGACGGTAAAAACGATTTTCTGGCCGTCAGGAGACACATGGGGATCAGATATCCTATCCATAGCCAACATATCATGCACTGAAAATGGATGCTGGTTGGCATAAATGCCTGAAAAACTCCCTAATAATAAAAAAAATAAAATAGAAAACATGACATAAAATCGACGCATTTTATCCTCCTTTTCTTTATCTAACCTGAATTATTCATGAGATTTGCTTTTTCTCTAGAATCAGTTTTTTATAAATAATCCCAGTTCATTATATCATAAAGAATTTCAATTGAAGAAAATTTTTGAATTCTGTATCCTTGTAGACTTAATTTTTTAGCAATGATATTGAGACGAACTTATAACGGCTTAGGGATCAAAAAATTAAGTGTCTTTCTCTGGTGTTTTTTCTTGCTTCTTACGGGACTTGAATCAACACTCTTGGAAGAAAAAGAAGTTCGGGCAATAAAAATAAAAGGTCCTATCAAAGTTGACGGGATATTAGAAGAATCCTCCTGGCAGTCACAGGGATTTACTGGATTCACGCAATCTGAGCCATTGGATGGAGAACCAGCCACAGAAAAAACAATTATATGGGTGGGATATGACCTTAGTCATCTTTACATTGCTGCCCGTCTTTATGACTCAGAACAGAGCTGATTATTCTTATCCTGGCCAATTTGACTTTTCCAGAGACATTCAAGCTCTCTTCAGAGCTCCCGGTGATCATATTTTTCTGATAAAGGTCAATCACAGGTTTAAATTGTGACCGTCTTCTTTTTTTACGGCCTTTAAAGAGAGATGTTTCGTTTGCTATTTTAACCTCCCGAAATATTTATCACCTTGGATAGAATTAAAATTAAGCTGTGAATTATACCTCGTATAAAAAAATATACCCTTACAGGAGTTTTTTTACGAATAAGATGTTGACTGAATAGAGTTTTTTCGATGTAATGAATAATCCAGGATAGGATGGCAAGACATAAAAAAGGAAGAAGCGTTGGAATTCTTGGCGGGATGGGAGTGTATGCCACTCTTGATTTTTTAACTCAGGTCTTTAACTTCACCCCGAACAGGAAGCATTGGGGTAATTTGAGAATCATTATTGATAATGTGATATCCATTCCCAATATAATACGAGCGGTGCTTTTCAACGGCCCTGATCCAAAGAAGGATATTATTGACAGCATAAATAACTGCGAAAAAATCGGAGCTGAATTTTTAGCCGTTCCCTGCAATTCAGTTCATTATTATTATGAGGATATCATTCCTCATATAAATATCCCTTGGATCAATATTATTGAGATCACTTCCAGAGAAGCCAAAAAAATCGGTAAAAACCCTCTGGTTTTAGGCGGATTGATTGCTGTGGAGAAAAAACTCTACAGTCAATTTGTTCCTGGAGCCGTATACCCAACTCTTATGGAAAATGATGTAGTGGTAGATGATAAAGTAAATAAAGATGCTGCCTGGTATTATCCCAAACCCAAAAAAGCGGCCAAACACATCACGGATTATGTAGCCTTTTATAAAGGGGTGGAAATAAAGGAATAATCCAGAACCAACTCAAAATCGGATAGAAAGACAGCTCACTCCCCCATCCATTTTTTCAAATTCTGACATTTGAAGCTCAATGATGTTGAATCCTGCGGATTCAATTTTTTTGGAGGTTTCGGGAAACCCGGCCGGCATGAACACTAAACCATTCATAAAAATGCAGTTTGCTGCATAGGATTCTCGAGGATTTACTGTGATTTTATGAAGGTTTTTAAAGTAGGTAAGATCCGATATCTCTTCTCTTATAATGATGACTCCCCTGTCAAGGTAATTAACGCCTGATTTGAGGTGAAGCATCCCACTGACTTTAACAAACACAGATTCAAAGCCATGTTTTTTGAGGATTTCACTGAGCTGTGCCCCACCTTCCTTATTGGTTCTCTGGGAAAGACCGATGTAATATTTATTATGGACTCTCAGCACATCACCGCCGTCAACAGTTCCAGGCTTTTTGATTCTCTCTATGTCTCTGTATTTGGATAAAACTTTTTCTATTTTTTTTTCTTCGCCTCTCCTTCTCATATCCCCGGGTCTAGTGATGACCGCACATTTTTCATTGACCACAGCCGTGTCTTCCACAAAAGCGGAGTCAGGAAAATCAGGGTCTTTTTCAAGAATAATGAGATTCAATCCACAGTTTTTCAATGCTTGACAGTACTCCTTATGGTGTTTGAGGGTTAGTTCATAATCAGGTTTTCCAAGACCTGAAGTTGTGATTCCTTGAGAAAAGTTTTCAGGAGGGACTCTGACAATGGCTTTTGATATATTCATGTAATAGGCAAGTAATCTGAATTATTCATAAAAATAAGGCGGTGTTTTCATTATTATCTTCTCAGAGCCGCTTTGGTGAAAATATAATCCGGAATTTCCGCATTGAATTCCATGGATTCCACGATAAATTCGGTACCCTCTCCTGCTTTCAGCACATCTTTAAACACGGCATGAGTGGGCACCCAGCGGTTGTCCATGTTCTCAACTTTTTTGACCTCAGTGGTTTTTAATAATTTTCCTCCTCGAGCAAACCGGTCCTCTTTCAGCGCCACAAATCTTTCTTTATCCACCCATATCTTTCTGGAATGATAGGCAACGTCTTCTTTAATGGAAGTTAGCTCAAGCACCCAGCAGGAGCGGTCCATATAAGTTTCTTCCCCAACAACTTGGGCGTTGTACATATTCTGCAGTTTGGGATCTTCCATCATGTCTTCATAGGAAAGGTCTGAACCCATTACAGATTGTCTGAGCATGTGTCCTGAGATTTGGATGGTCCGGTCTGTGGAAGGGGAATACATCCACAATTGGTCACCAAGTTTGAGCATTTTTGTGCCTTTTTCCCTGGCAGGAGCCAGATATTCGGTGAATGATTGATCGTCTCCTTTGACCCAGGTTTTGGATGTGACTTCTCTTGAACCTCGCCGGCCGTGAATGATCATAGTGGCGACCATGATTTTATTATCAGATCCATAATTTTCATCCACTTTTTCTAGGATCTGATTTCCTGATAGAGTCTGTGCTTTTCCTGTGAGACCTGTCATCAACAAGAGAATCAAGGAAAATATAAAAAAATGCTTGCGAATTTTCATGTTTCTAACTCCTTCATCAACTGAGAAGTCTTTCTTTTGTAGATGCCCAGTCCTGAGATAAGGCTTCCCAGAAAAGTAGCGGCCAATCCGGGGATGAATCCGATATAGTGACTGACTGCATTGACATCAGCCCGAAAGGTATCAGACATCATTATATTCGAGCCTTTCATCATAAAAGCGATATTGATTCCTTTCGCTTGAAGGTAATAAGAAAAGGCCAGCCCTAGAATGGTTCCAAGGACAGACCCTATAAAACCAATGATTAGGGATTCTGTGATCAGGGTTCTGTAAAGATGGCTTTTGTGTTCGCCTATGGCCAGCCGCA
>DASRVI010000151.1:0-2964 GCA_035655135.1 Acidobacteriota bacterium
TTCCTTAGTAAGAATCAAATCCTCGTCAGTTTGACCAAGGGGATTGAATATGAATCCCTGAAGCGGATGAGTGAATTGATGCAGAGTACATTTGGACCTGAAACAATTTCAAGGATTGCAGTGATGTCCGGACCCAGTTTCGCCAGAGAAGTAGCCGAATCTCATCCCACCGCCGTGGTTGTGGCTTCCAATAATCCAGAGATTGCAAAAAAAGTACAGTTTTTTGTTTCTAATAGTTTTTTCAGAGCGTACACCTCGGGCGATGTGGTTGGCGTGGAACTTGCAGGAGCTCTCAAAAATATCATTGCCATCTCTGCAGGAATCTCAGATGGACTTGGCTATGGAAGAAACACACTTGCAGCTCTTATTACCAGAGGTATTGCTGAAATAACAAGGCTTGGAGTTTCCATGGGAGCAAAGGCAGAAACTTTTTCAGGATTAGCAGGGATCGGAGACCTCGTTCTAACCTGTACCGGAAAGTTAAGCAGGAACAGACATGTGGGATTCGAATTAGGAAAGGGAAATTCGATTAAGAGCGTTCTAAAGGAAATGAGAATGGTGGCAGAAGGGGTCACCACAACACTTTCAGCCAGAAAACTGGCTGAAAAATTTGAAATAGAAATTCCCATCTGTGAACAAGTCTATAATATATTATATAAAAACAAGGATCCAAGAAAGGCTCTTATAGACCTTATGTCCAGAAAATTAAAACAAGAAAAAATATTTTAAATATGGGGGCAACACAAATGAAAATAAAACCAGTCGTGATTCTTTTGATTTGCGCTTCTCTGATAACCTGTGTTTCGACTCAGGAAAAAATGCAAAGGCAGAGAGAAAAAGATCCTCATTATCAATACAACCTTGGTATTTTTTATATCAATAATGATCAGCCAGAAAAGGCTTTGGAACATCTCAACAAATCACTTTCTTTGGATCCTGATAATACCCTAACTTTAATAGGGATAGGACTGGCTCATTCGTTGCAGGGAAATTTAAAGGAATCTGAAAAATATTACAAAAAAGCCTTGAGCCTGGATCCCACTTTATCAGAAGCCCATAACTATTTAGGATCTGTGTATCAAGAAATGGGATTTCTGGATAAAGCTGCGCAGGAGTTTCTTAAAGCCGCTCGAAATGAAAATTATCACTCTCGGGAACTTCCTTATTATAACTTGGCCCGTCTTTATTTGATTAAGAAGGAAAAAGAGAAGGCTTATGAATATATAAAGAAGTCCATTGAAATGAATAACAATCTTGTTATGTCTCTGAATCTTTATGCTGTAATTTGTGAAGAATTTGAAAGATACGAAGAAGCCATAGACTATTACCAAAAGGCAATCAAGCTTTCTCCAGATGAAATAAATATCAAGTTTAATTTAGCAGGGGCTTATTTAAAAAAAGGCGATTATGAAGAGGCAGAAAAAGTTCTGCTTGAGATCAAGCCCAAAGTTCAGGACCCTGAGATGAAAAAAAATATTGATAAATATCTTGATATTATTGAAGAGAATAAAAAACACTGAGGGATCAGGTTCCTTCTTCCCATCCCGCCAGATATTTTTTTTGTTCCTCAGTTAAACTGTCTATTTGAACACCCATGGTCTTTAGTTTTCTCAAAGCAATGTCCTCATCAATTTCTAAAGGCACTGGATATACTTTTTTCTGAAGGGCATTTCCTTCCTTATAAAGATGGACAGCACTCAAGGCCTGATTGGCAAAACTCATATCCATAACAGAAGCTGGATGGCCTTCGGCTGCAGAGAGATTTAAAAGGCGTCCGTTGGCAAGAAGAAAGACTTTTTTTCCGTTTTTAAGGGTAAATTCTTCCACAAACTTTCTGATGTCTCTTTTTCCTTTGGACATTTTATTAAGAGCTGGTATGTCGATCTCAACGTTGAAATGTCCTGAATTAGCCACAATGGCTCCATCTTTCATTTTCTCAAAGTGCTGGGTTGATAGGACTTTTTTATCTCCAGTCACAGTCACAAACACATCTCCGATCTCAGCTGCTTTTTCCAAAGGCATGACCTGAAACCCATCCATGACCGCTTCTAAAGCTTTAAGCGGATCCACTTCGCATATAATGACTTTTGCCCCGGCTCCTTTAGCTCTTAAGGAAACTCCGCGGCCACACCATCCATAGCCACAAACCACAAAATTGGTCCCGGCAATCAGTATATTGGTAGACCTTAAAATCCCGTCGATAGTGCTTTGACCGGTCCCATATCTGTTATCAAACAGATGTTTTGTTTTAGCATCGTTAACCGCAATAATGGGATAATTCAAAACTTTCTGCGCAGCCATGCTTTTTAAGCGGATAACTCCAGTAGTGGTTTCTTCAGTTCCTCCTATAATATTCTGGAGGAGTTCTTTTCTTTTGGAATGGATAGTGCTGACCAGGTCTGCTCCGTCATCCATTGTGATTTGGGGTTTATTATCTAAAGCCTGGTTGATATGCTTGTAATAGGTTTCATTGTCTTCCCCTTTTATAGAAAAAACAGAGATCTCATAATTCTTGACCAAAACAGCCGCTATATCATCTTGGGTGCTTAATGGGTTGGAAGCGGTTAAAGCAACTTTAGCTCCTCCCTCTTTCAAAGTTTCCATAAGATTAGCTGTCTCGCTGGTTACGTGAAGACAGGCAGATATTCTTACCCCATCCAGGGGTTTTCCTTTCCTGAATTTCTCTTTTATGTCTGCAAGAACGGGCATAAATCTTGCTGCCCATTCCATACGCAGTTGTCCCTTTTCGGCAAGGCTTAAATCTTTGACGTCATAATTCATTGGATACTCCTATTTTTTATTTAATCAATATCGAAAAAATTAAAGTCCGGCATCTTTTTTCAGTGCTTCTGCCTTATCAGTCTTTTCCCAGGGGAATATATTTCGCCCAAAGTGACCGTAGGCAGCGGTTTTTTTGTAAATGGGATTCAAAAGATTGAGTGTTTCAATCATTCCTTTGGGTTT
>DASRVI010000152.1:0-3808 GCA_035655135.1 Acidobacteriota bacterium
GCTCGCAACCTCGACTCGTGAATAATCCAGGTTAAGGTGATGTTCTCGTGATTAGATTATGATCGAATAAAAAGGGGGTGGAATATATTTTTATAATTTACTATAATATTGGTGCTCTTCTGGGGTCAATAATGGAAGATAATAAGGTTGTCACAGCATCTTTACTCATAATTGTAGTTTTTTTAATCGGTGTTCTTTTACGGCTTGCCAAACCAGTGCTGTTTCCTTTTTTCCTTGCTATTTTTCTCTCATTCATTCTTTATCCCGTACTGGATTTTTTGACCAAGATTAAAATGCCAAGAGTTATTTCCATTATTTTTATCCTTCTTTTTACATTTTTTATTCTCTATCTTTTAGGATCTCTTTTTTATTCAACAGGCAAATCATTTGCCGCAGAATTTCCCAAATATGGAGAAAAAATGAACAGTATCTTGACCTCTATTTTTGAAAGACTCAATCTCCCTCAGTTAAAAATAGAGACCATTGATTGGGCAGGGGAGTTTGATCTTGATAGGATGGGGAGAATCATAGGGTCTTCTCTAGGACCCTTTTTATCTTTTATGTCAAATCTTTTTCTGGTTCTGATATTCCTTGTTTTTATTTTGGCTGGTAGAGGAAGAGTGAAGCAGAAGATTCAGAAATATCTGGATCAGAAAAGAGCTGAAAAAGCCAATATTGTGATCAATAACATAGACCGGCAAGTTCAGAGGTATCTTGTTATTAAGACCGTCGTCAGTTTTTTCACAGGTGTGTTTGCTCTGATTGTTCTGCTCTTTTTTGGGGTGGACTTTGCTATAATATTTGGATTTCTGACTTTTCTTCTCAATTATATTCCTAATATAGGTTCTTTTATTGCCACAGCTCTTCCCTTTACCATTGCTGTGTTCCAGTTTGAGACTTTGTGGCCTGCTTTTTGGATTCTTGTTATCCTCACTTCCGTACAGCTTATAATGGCTAACGTTGTTGAACCCAGACTTATGGGGCATGGATTGGGTTTAAGTCCTTTGGTAGTTCTTTTCTTTCTTTTTTTCTGGGGATGGTTATGGGGACTTCCTGGAATGATTTTGGCTGTGCCTATTGCGGCGATAATCAAGATTGTGTTCGATAATATCCCGGGATTCCAATTTGTGGCTGCCTTTATGAGCAAAGAGTAGTGATATTCAGGTGTGGCTTGTGCTCGTTAAAATATTTTGAGGGAAAGGGCAAGGGGTTCGTCACCCGTTCGATTCACCAGCGATGAATCTCTCTCCCATTCGGGCTTCGCTCTCCTCTAAAGAGGAACCATGCCCGCTCAGCCCTCATAGGGGATTCCTTACCCCATACCCTTTTCCCTCATAAGCTATTCGACTCTTGAATAATCCAGTTTGAACATTCCATGCATTGACAACGCACGCTCCAGGAAATTCATGTATGGCTGAAGCGACATTGAAGATTTAGCCTTCTGATGAGTTTTTCGAGGGTATCCGGCGAAGCCGGGCTCTGAGTATGTCTGACCCACGGACGGGGGGAGTTACGCAGGAGCCGAGAAAAACGAAGAAGAATGGCGTTAAAAATCTTTAGTAAGCACAAGCCATACATGAATTTCATTTTTTGATTTGATATTTTATGGATAAGAACCTATATTAAAGACAGGAAATTATTTTCCCCTAATCAGATGAATCCATTTTGAATATGAGTCAAATTGATTATAAAAAAAAGAGAAAACAGATGGTGGAAGTCCAACTTAGAACCAGGGGAATCAAAGACAACAGAGTGCTGGAAGCCATGAAAAAAATCGAAAGGCATCAGTTTGTCCCTGATAATTTAAAGCCAAATGCTTATGATGATGAGCCCCTTCCGATCGGAGGGGGGCAGACTATTTCGCAGCCTTATATTGTCGCCTATATGACTCAAGCCCTTGAACTAAAAGGTGGAGAAAAAGTCCTGGAAATAGGAACTGGTTCAGGATACCAGGCCGCCATACTCGCTGAACTTGCTAAGGAAGTTTACACCGTCGAAGTGTACGAAGAACTGGCAGAAAAAGCCCGGCATATCATTCAAAAAATGGGATACCATAATGTTAAATACAGAGTAGGGGATGGAACATTGGGATGGAAAGAGTATGCCCCTTATGATGCCATTATTGTGACCGCAGCTCCCCCTAAAACTCCGGAACCTCTTAAAGAACAGATTAAAGTAGGAGGAAGAATGATCATTCCTGTCGGTCATACCTTTCAAAATCTAATTTTGTTCGAAAAAACAGAGCAAAAAATCAAAAAGAAAAAGCTGCTTCCTGTTCGATTTGTTCCTTTGGTGTCCATCCAATGAATCCAGATCTTATAAAGATATATATGATTTATAGATGTGATAATAGATAAGGAGTTAAGGAAAAAAATGAAAAGCAAGCCTTCATCATTGATAATTGTATTGCTGGTGTTTTTTAGTCTGCTTTTTCCATCAGATAAATACACTCAAGTTTTTTTACCTGGAGGAGAAGTTATTTATGCTGAGCTAGCTGTCACAGATCAGGAAAGGCAGTTAGGTTTGATGTTCCGTGAATGCATCAACCCAGACCAGGGAATGCTGTTTGTGTTTGAAAGGGAGGGGATTCATTCTTTTTGGATGAAGAATATGAAATTCAGTATAGACATAATCTGGCTTGACAGGGACAAAAGGATCGTTCATATAGAAAAAAATGTTCCTCCTTGCAAGACTGAGGACTGTCCCTCATACGCTTCCCCTGTTTTCTCAAAATATATTCTGGAAATAAAACAAGGATATTCTGAAGAATATGACTTGGAATTGTATGATAGGCTTGAATTTATTCTCAAATAAGAAGGAAACTAAGCTGAGGATTTAAATAGGAGTTGTTCCAGTTCTTTGGCAGCGTTTGATGCGGCGTCTTTATCGCCGAGTTCTTGTTTAATTTTTTTGAATTCAGTGATCATTTTATTTCGAATTTCAGAGGAATCAAGTATTTGTGAAGCCTTTTCAAATATAGATTCTGGATTGAAGTTTTTCTGAATCAGCTCAGGAATGACTTCTTTCCCTGAAATGATGTTAACAATACTGAAGTGTCTTATTTTTACTAATTTCTTCCCGGTTATATAGGAAAGGGGAGAGATTCGGTAAAATGAAATAAGGGGAGTTTCCAGAAGGGCTGTTTCCAGGTTTGCCGTTCCGCAGGCAGAAAGAACGAGGTCACTGTAAGCCATGGCTTCGTATCCATCTTGAGTCAGTATTTTAACGGGAGAAAAATGGCCCTTGAAATATTCCTTGATTTCCTCTCTGTCAATATTATCAGAAAGTTTTAAAACAAACTGACAGTCATGCTTTTTTTTGATCAAGTCAAGGGCTTTGACCAGGATAGGTAGATGACGCTTGATTTCACTTTGACGGCTTCCTGGAAGCAGAGTGATGAGTTTTTTAGTGTCTTTTATTCCATGTTTTGCAAAAAAGGCCTGTCTAGAAAGAGAGACACGGACCTTTTTGACCAGAGGATGACCCACAAAAGCGGCGGGTATTTGTTCATCTTTGTATATTTTTTCTTCAAATGGGAAGATAAGCATTATCTTGCTGGTGTGCTTTTTTATGGTTTGAAGCCTGTTTTTTCTCCAGGCCCAAACAGTGGGGCTTACATAATACAGCACAGGAAGAGATTGTTTTTTTAATTTTTTGGCTACTCTTAGATTAAAATCAGGCGAGTCTATCAACACCGCAGCCTTTGTATTTCTTTTTTTTGCTTGTTTTGTGACGGTGTCTAAAATTCTCAATATACGGGGGATATGAAAAATGATTTCAAATATTCCCATAAAAGAGAGATCTTGGA
>DASRVI010000153.1:0-5383 GCA_035655135.1 Acidobacteriota bacterium
CAACAAGTGGGCGGGGACTATAGCCAAGAAGTATATGTTCCTGTTCAGCTCAAGGAAGAAAAAGACATTTATGACCCTGAAGAGGGATCCATGTATTCTGTAGGATATCCTCTTCCTCCAGGAAAATATTTGTTGGCTATGGCGATCACAACCAAGGATCTACAAAAAATAGGCATTCAATATTATGAATTTGAACTTCCTGCCCCTGAGGGCTTTACTGACAATTTAGGAACCACACCTATTTTCTTTATCCATGAAATCGAAAAGATGGAGTCTCCGGAGACCACCCCAAAAATCCACAAAGGATTTTTCACCTATTCAGTTCTAAAAATTGTTCCTGTTCTTGAAAATATATTCACCCAAAGAGATTCTCTAGATGTATTTTTCTATATATTCGGAGCTCAGCCTAATCCAGAAACCAATAAATACAATCTGACAGCTCAATATGAACTGACTCAAGACGGGGAATTAATTGTCCGTTATGCTGAGGCAACCTATGATGCCCCTATTATAAGTCAGCCTTTATACCTGAAAAGAACAGTTCTGGTTCAGACAAAAAAAGGCGACGAAGTTGTTGAGGAGAAAAAAGAGACTCGGGACATAGAACCTGGTCAATACACTTTTGTGATTGAGCTCAAGGACAATATTTCAGGAAAAACTTTAGAGAAGAAAGTCAATATCACAGTTGAAGCTGCTCAAGAATAAAGTTTTCGGAAAACCTCTTCCAGCCGCTGTAAGGCTTTTTTGAATTTTTCTGGTTTTTCACCCAGACCAATTCGGATATGATAGTCCACCTTTTGGTGGTCACCGGGTTGGATGAGAACGCTTTTCTCGCGAAGGGCTATTTCTGCTAACTTTGAAGCATTTATATTGATAGAATAACCGGGAAAACTGATAGCTCCTGCTTTGGGTGGCACGCATTTAAAAAGACCATGCTGATGGTTCATCCATGACTCAAGGATGTCATAATTTTTCTTTATGATACTCCGGGTCCGCATGAATATCCTTTTTCTATTATTAGGCTCTAAAGCGGCACAGGCAAGTTTGTCACTCAAGGCACTTATGGATATGGTGGTGTAATCCTTATATTTCCATAGATTTTGGATTATTTTTTTTGGAGCCACCACCCAACCCACTCTTAATCCCGAGAGTCCGTAAGATTTGGATAATCCACAGCATATGATTGTCTTATCATATCTATTCCAAAAAGTGGGGGTGAGTTTTCCATTTAGCTCGGCTCCCTGATAGACTTCGTCACAGATCAGCCATGCTTTGGACCATTTTGCTAAATCAATAATGGTTTCTCGCGCCTTTTCGCTTAATTGAGCTCCGGTTGGATTATTCGGGTTAGTCACAGAAATGATGCGTGTGTTCTTTGTAACCAATTTTTTCAATTCATCTAGGTCAGGCTGCCAGTTTTTTTCTTCTTTTAGAAAAAATGTTTTCATATTGGCGCCAAATGCCCTCATCAGTCCATATATTTGCATGAAATTAGGAAGCATAAAAAGGGTCTCCATTCCCGGCTCCACCAGACTCCATATGGAGATGAGATTAGCTTCAGAAGATCCATTTGTAACCAGAATATTTTCTTCATCTGCATTGGAATAAATTTCTGCGATTTGTTTTTTCAGTTCCCGGGTTCCATCTGTCTGAATGTATCCTAATAAAGTATCTGACAAGTTTTTCATATCAATAAAATCCATCATTTCTTCAAATGATAAAGGATGGACTCCACTTTCAGAAAGATTGAAATCAACCTTATGTTCCCATTTGGATTGCCATCGTTCCATTTCAAAATTTTCAATATTCATTTTTTGCTCCTTATCATGAGTATATCATTTTACTCATGAAAAATGACAGCTGAAAAAATAGGGTTAGTTCAGTTAAATTATCTTGTGGTCAAAGTTATTAAAATGATATCATAATTAAAAATAGATGATAATATTGAAATTCAAATCATTGAGATAAGCAAGGAGTCAGGTCAATGATCATTCCTACAAAAATGTTTTTCACCAAGGGGCTTGGGGTTCACAAGGAATATCTTCAATCATTCGAATATGCATTAAGGGAAGCTGGGATAGAAAAGTTCAATATTGTTCTTGTATCCAGCATTTTTCCTCCCAAGTGTAAGTTAGTTCAAAGAAAAGAAGGATTAAAAATTCTGAGGCCCGGACAGATTGTCCATTGTGTGATGGCTAAAAACTCAACCCAGGAACCCAATAGAGTTATCACGGCTTCCATAGGGTTGGCTCTTCCTACGGATGAGAAGACATATGGATATATTTCAGAGCATCATACCTTCGGGGAAAGCGCTAAAAAAGCCGGAGAATATGCAGAGGATCTAGCTGCTTCTATGCTGGCCAGCACATTTGGAATTAAATTCAATGTGGATGAAGCCTGGAATGAAAAAAAACAGGTTTTTAAAATGAGTGGAAAAATTGTTAAAACCAGGAATACAACAAAATCCGTCAAGGGAGACCAGAACGGAAATTGGACCACTGTGATTGCTGCTGCTGTGTTCATCAGTGAAGATATTTAATGATCCATACTGTTTATGCACTAACCTGGACTATTCATAAAAAAATGGGGAAGGATTATGAGAAAACACCATAAATTTTCCGACGGTTTTGATAAGGGATTAGAGCCTTTAAAACCCCTGGATATTTCACAATGCAACACAGTACTTGAGTTGGTCAAGCAAATGAAAGACACGGCTTTTGGAGCCAGAGCCCTTGGAGAGGCCCATGAAGTCCTGTATGAAATGATCACAGACAGAGAATGTTTTGTTGTGGGCACTTTTTCAGGAGCTATGACCATTGCTAAGATGGGTTTGCTGGTGTGTGAGATGATAGACAGGGATATGTTAGATGCCGTGGTATCCACTGGAGCTTTGATGGCTCATGGATTTGTAGAGTCAGTCGGCTATGCTCATTTCAAATGCGATCCTTATGTGGATGATTTGGATTATTATAAGGCAGGATTCAATAGAGTCTATGATACCATTGAATTAGAAAAAAATCTGGATGATATAGAAAAAATCATTAGTGATGTCTTACGCAAATGGGATACTCAAAAGCCGTTATCAAGCCAAAAGTTTTGTGAAGTTTTAGGTAACTATCTGTTAACAAACACCAAAGGAAGAGGTATATTAAAATCAGCGGCCAGAAAAAATATTCCTGTGTATATACCTGCCTTCACTGATTCTGAGCTAGGAATTGATGTGGGAGTTTTTCAAAGGAAACAAAAAAAGGAACATAAGCCAACTCTTGGTTTTGATCCTTTTATAGACATGAATGATTACACCCAAAGGATTATAAAGAGCAAAAAAATCGGTATTTTTACCATAGGAGGAGGAGTCCCCCGAAATTGGGCTCAACAGGTTGCCCCTCATATTGAAATAATCAATCATAAATTAGGGGAAAAATGGCCTCAAAAAAAATTTCAGTATGGCGTAAGGATATGTCCGGAACCTGTTCACTGGGGAGGGTTCAGTGGATGCACCTATAAAGAAGGAGTATCTTGGGGAAAATTTATTTCTAAAAAAGAAGGAGGAAGGTGGGCCGAGGTCATAGCTGACGCTACTCTGGCCTGGCCTCTGCTCTTAAGGTCTATTATTGAAAGGTTAGAATCCAATAAATGACAGCTCAGTTTGGGGGTTTAAGCAAAAAACAATTTTCCAAATATTATGATTCAGAAATCGTGATTCTTCCAGTCCCTTATGACGGAACAAGCTCTTGGGTCAAAGGATCATCCAAAGGTCCTGCTGCTATTATTGAAGCATCAAAGTATTTAGAGCTGTATGATATTGAAACCAACACCTGTGTCTACAAAAGAGGGATACACACTTTACCGCATATGGAGGTGGATGGGACTGATAAACCTGAGTCGGTGATCAAAAGAATTGAGCATGAAGCCCAAAAACATTTAAATAAATTTATTGTCATGCTGGGAGGAGAACATTCTATAACCACAGGGTTAGTAAGAGCCTTGAGGAAAAAGCACTTAAATTTTTCTGTATTACAGCTGGATGCTCATGCCGATTCAAGAGATCGTTATAAAGGAAGTCCGTATAATCATGCATCGGTTATGGCAAGGGTTAAAGAAGTTTGCCCTATTGTCCAAGTTGGGATCAGGAGTATGGCTGAGGAAGAAGCCCATTCAGTTCATTGGGAAAATATATTTCTGGCTAAAGATATTTATAACGATGATAGTTGGATCCAAGAGGCTGTGAACAAACTCAGGGAAAAAGTATACATAACCATTGATGTGGATGTTTTTGAAACATCCCTGATGCCGAGCACAGGCACTCCGGAACCAGGGGGATTGGGATGGTATCAAGTACTGAAATTTTTAAAGAAAGTTATTGAAAAAAGGAAAATAATAGCCTTTGACGTAGTGGAGCTTTGTCCCAGTAAAGATAATAAATCCCCTGATTTTTTGGCTGCTAAATTAGTCTATAAAATCCTGAGTTATATATATAATCAGTAACAAACAAGTATAAAATATTTTGAGGAGGTTTGATATGAGTTATCTAAGTCAAATGAAAAGTAAAAACAGGAAATTTTGGATTTTATCTGTAATGGTGGTTTTGTTGCTCCTCGGAATCTCTCATGGTTTTTCTCAGCAAATCACTCCAGATATATACAATGTTCTCAGATATCGATATATTGGGCCTCCAGGAAACCGCACCTCTGCTGTGATGGGTGTTCCTGGAGATCCCCTTGTTTACTACATCGGGGCTTCCTCAGGAGGAATATGGAAGTCTACAGACGGGGGGGAACATTGGGATTCCATATTTGATGATCAACCAGTCCAATCCATAGGAGCTTTGGCGGTAGCTCCCTCTGATCCAAATGTTTTATGGGCAGGCACGGGAGAAGCTTTCGTCCGCAGCAACATATCCATAGGAAACGGAGTTTATAAATCCACTGATGCCGGAGAAACGTGGGAACACATGGGTCTTGATAAAACCGGAAGAATAGGGAGAGTGGTCATAGATCCCAGAGATCCTGATATTGTTTTTGTAGCGGCTATGGGACATTGTTATGGACCCCAAAAAGAAAGAGGTGTGTTTCGAACCCAGGATGGAGGAAAAACATGGGAACAGGTCCTTTTTGTGGATGAGAACACAGGATGTTTTGAAATAGCCATGGATCCAAATAATCCCAGAATATTGTTTGCAGGAATGTGGCCGCTTATCATCAAAACTTATGGCAGAGAAAGCGGAGGGCCCAATGGAGGCATCTGGAAATCAACAGATGGAGGCAACACTTGGAAACACCTCACTGGGCATGGTCTCCCAGAACCGCCTATTGGAAAAGTAGGTATAGATGTGGCGCCCAGCAATTCTGATGTGGTCTATGCACTGATCGAAACCGGACAT
>DASRVI010000154.1:0-4582 GCA_035655135.1 Acidobacteriota bacterium
ATTTTCTTTGTTTCTCCACAAAGACTGGTGGACATGCATTCCATTGCCGTTTTGTCCGTTTAGAGGTTTTGGCATAAATGTGGCATAAAGATCATGCATTCGAGCTACTTTTTTGACCATATAGCGAAAGAGCATGCACACATCAGCCATTTCTAGAGCGCTTAGATACTTAAGATCTATTTCATGCTGACCGTTGGCAACCTCATGATGGTCATATTCAGATTCGATCCCCATTTTTTTCAATAAGATCTGAATTTCTTTTCTGATTTCACCATGAAGTCCTCCAAAGAAGTAACCGCCCTCATCCAAAGGCAAAGCTCTTTTTTTACTGGGGAATATAAAAAATTCTAGTTCCGGGCCGAGTTTAATATCCTCTATTTTGAATTTTTTCTCTGCTTTTTTTATTGCTTTTTTAAGAATATATCTTGAGTCTCCTTCATAATGTTTTCCTTCAGGTGTCAGAATATCTCCGAACATTACAGCTTCTTTCCATTTTATGTTTTCAGAAAAACCTTGGTATTCCCATGGAAGAATCCTAAAAGTAGAAGCTTCAGGTTTGATGACAAGGTCGCTTTCTTCAACTCTAACAAAACCTTGGATGGAAGAGCCATCAAATCCTTTGCCTTGTTCAAAAGAGGATTTGAGTTCCTGGCTTGGGATGGTGAAATCCATGTGTCTTCCCAGTATATCTGGAAATATGATTCTCACAAACTCTATTTTATTTTCTGGATTAAGGACGGTTTCAAGAACTTCTTCTTGGTTTTTATACCCAAAATTTTTAGGATTCAGATTTTTCATCACCAATGGATTCCTCCTTTTTAATCAATGTGCTTTATGATAAATACATTTCTAAATATAACAAAAAAAGATTAATGTCAAATATTTATTGAAATAAAAATATAAATGTTATAGATTTAGCTTGATAAAAAGACGTTTGTAGGAGAAAGTCATGATCGATGATCTGGACCGGAAAATAATCCGGGTGCTGAATAAAGATGCAAGAAAGAGTTACAGAGAACTTGCCAAGCAGCTTGGAATATCTGTAACAGCAGTCATAAACAGAATCAAAAAATTTGAAGATAATGATGTCATAAAGGGTTATATCCCGCTGGTCGACAGGGAGTATTTTGGGATCAAATTAACAGCACTCATCGCGCTCCGCTTGAAACAGGGGAATTTCCTTGAAATTCAGAGGCAAATAGCGAAAGATGACCGGATAGCTGCTGTTTACGACATAACAGGAGAATGGGATTCACTGATTATAGGGTATTTTAAGGATAGAAAGGACCTCAATGACTTCATAAAATCACTGCTTTTAAAAAACAATATTGACAGATCTATAACTCATATTGTATTGAATACTGTGAAGGAGGAAAAGCGGGTGGTTTTTTAGTTCATAGAAAAATTTCTTGTATCTGCTATAATTTGTTTGATGAAGAAGTTATTTTTAAGCACAGTTGTCTTTTTATGCTTTCAAATTCTACTTCCCTATGCCCTGGCTCATGAAGAAATAGAGCCCTATGATATTAAAGAATTTATAGCTGATTTTAAAAAATCAATTGAAAACAAGGAGTTAGATAACTATAAAAAAGCTTTTTCAACAGACTTGGAAAATATTGAAGTTGAAAGGTTTAAAGGCTTTTTTAAAGAATTTTCCATGGACTCTGTTTCAGTAGTGAGCACTTCTATAAATAAACAGAGTTCATATCAATCAAGGGTCTATTTAACTTTATCATTTGAAAATTTATATTCTATCATACTGGATACCTGGCTTATTGACGTGGCTAAAGTGAATGATAAATGGAAGATTTTCAACAAAGACACCCTTGGGCAGACGCAAACCCTTTACAAGCTGAAAGTTCCTTCAGAAAGGATGGAAAGAGTCAGAAAAGTAGTGATCGATCATAGAGATATTTCACTTTCTTTTAAAGACCCTGTGGTCTTCTATGATAATGTTCCAAATATAGAAACAGCTTTAATTGTTATTGGTGAAGGAGAAGTCAATTTCACTCCCTCTCTTCCCAGAGAACAGCATCATTTAGAATTGATATATAATCAAAAATATCTTCAAGACAAAATTGAATATGTTTATCTCAGGTTCAGCCCTGATTTTTTTAAGAACAATATTAAAATCATCAAAGGAGCAGCTGAGAAAGAGACCATTGCAGAGTCTGAGAAAGAACTAGCTCAGGATCTTTTTATAAAAAATTATCCCAGGTCCTTTACAGTGAGAAGCTCTCTCACCCAGGACTTTTTTTCTGTCCTACCTAAAGGGGAAGAGGCAACTTTTGAATTTAAGATTAATAAATTTGGAGAGATGACTTATATTTTTTCCCCATTTGCATTTGAGGAGATCAATCTCTACCAGTGGAGAAAAGAAAAAATCATTTGTCTGTATTCCCCTCCCCTGGAAGAAAAAGGGAAAAGAATGTTCATTTCATTTGGTCAGAAGGTAGACATAAGAGACTATCAGATGGATGTGAGTTATGAGCCCAAAAATCATTATTTTTCAGGAAAAGCAAAAGTCAAATTTGAATCAAATATAGCCAATCTAAACAGCGTTAAATTCAGATTAAATCCAAAGTTAAAGATTCTTCGCGTCACTGATAAGCAGCAAAATAAATTATATTTTTCTCAAGATGATTATAGAAAAACAGTGTATATTTATCTTCTGGATCGGTTATCAAGAGGAGAATTAGGAGAAATAGACATATATTATAGAGGTGAATTAAAACCTTTAAAAGAAGGCACAGATGCGGTCAGATCTATGCAGCAGCAGGCTGAAATAGAATTTCTTGAAACAAGAGACAAATCTTATCTTTACAGCCGTTCTTCATATTGGTATCCGTCTCCTTCTAAAGAAGATTATTTCACGGCTCGATTAAAATTAGTGCTTCCTCCTGGTTATACAGCCGTTTCTAACGGAAGGCGAGTTCATGATCCCAACGTAAACGCTGACCAAAGAGTTCAGAAATCCAATGATGAAGGATATTCAGTCAGTATTTTTGAAGTCAAGAATCAAATCAAATATCTGGCATTTATTGTGGGGAAAATGTCCTTGGAAGGGGAAGTCAAGAAGCCTATTTTAATTAATTACTATAGGGCTCCTAAATCAAGGTCATATTATGGGGATATTTTTAAAACTGCTGGAGAAATCATTGATTTTTACCAGAACCTCTTCGGATCATATCCCTTTGATAAATTGAGTATTGTCAGACAGGTAGGAAAGAGCCAATGGGGGCACAGTCCGCCTGCATTTTTGGTTATTAATGACCTCCCCATCATGAGCCAAGTTAGTTCACGTCGAAGGACTAGAAGTCCAGTTGTCCTTTCCGGTTGGGATGAATATTTTCTTGCCCATGAAATCGCTCATCAGTGGTGGGGGCATGGAGTTTCCTGGGATTCTTATCATGACCAATGGATAAGTGAGGGATTGGCCCAGTATTCAGCTTCTCTCTATTTAAAGGAAAAGTACGGAGAAGAGGATTTTGGTGATATACTGAAGCAGTTTTCCAGATGGACTGAAAAACACACACAATGGGGAGCCATTACCATGGGTTCTCGGATAAGCCATCTGGACTTTGAAGCTTATCAATCTATTATTTACAATAAAACATCTCTTGTTTTGAATATGCTGCGGGATTTACTGGGAGATGAGATGTTTTTTCTGGGGATGCAAAGATTCTTTTTGCGCAATAAGTACAGCGCAGCTGATACCAATAAGTTTGTAAATATATTCAATGACCTAGCGAGAAATGATTTAGATTCTTTTTTTAATGGTTGGTTTAATTCTTATCATTTGCCCGAGGTAAAAGTGTCTTATTCGTTAGATAGGGATGAAACAGGCTATATACTGAGATTAAGTGTTATCCAAGATGAACGGTTTTTTGTGTTTCCCTTGTGGTTGGAATGGAAAGAGAAGGGAAATAGAGTCAGAAAAAAGATAGTCGTGGATAAAAGAGTAGCCAACTTTGATTTTAAATTGAAATACAAACCAAAAAAAATAAAGATTAATCCTGATGAGGCTGTGCCGGGCAGATTCCGTGTTAATAAAGGTTAAATCATTATCAAGTTCAAGAAGCCCAGGATATTCAAGATTTTTTAAGTTTGGGCCTTAAGATAGAAAAACAAAAAAGGATAAATGATCTAGACATTATTCTTGAAAAAATCTTGTAAATAGCTGAAAATAAATCAATAATGAAAACTTCGCCGTTTTTTTATGAATAGTCCAGGTTATTTGTTTCTATATCTAAACGCTTGATCATTTCGTTCAATGTAGTTGGTTTAACTCCGAGAAGTTCAGCTGCTTTTTTTTGTATTCCATTGGATTTTTTTAAGGCATCAGTCACTGCTTTTTTTTGAAAAAGATGGGTTCTTTCTTTAAGATTTAGATTATGGTTTGATATTAATAAATCGTCTTTTTCCAGATTTTTTGGTTTAAGGAGAAAAGATGGGATTTGGTCTCTATCTATTATTTTTGATTTGGTTAACACCACAGTTCTTTCGATGAAATTTTCAAGCTCTCTGACATTTCCAGGCCAAGAGTAATTGTCGAGAAGCTCCATCACATCTTCGGTCACTT
>DASRVI010000155.1:0-11803 GCA_035655135.1 Acidobacteriota bacterium
ATTCCGAGGATACTATTCAGAAAATAATCGATTTTCTTGAAATATCTCCCAGTGAAAAACAAATTAAGGATGCCTTGAGTTTTGTAAGACCGGATTTAATAAACTCCTAAAAAACAAAAATCATTCTGTTGTTTTTGGGAAAAGAGAGAGTGTAAATATGAATCAATTCTTTTATGAAATATTTGAACAGATGCCCAGACAAGGACCCGGAAAATCTGAGTATACCCAAAAAGCCCTTTCTTTTTGCCAACTTCCCAAAAATCCTCAAATACTCGATATCGGCTGCGGAACAGGAGCTCAGACAATTTCTCTGACTGAAAGCACAGACGGAGTGATCACAGCAGTTGACTACCACAAACCTTTTCTGGATCAACTCCAAAAAGAGGTAAAACACCGAAGCCTGGATTCCCGAATAAAAACACTTCATGCTGATATGAACCAACTTGAGTTGAAGCGAAAATTCGACCTCATCTGGATTGAAGGCGCCATTTTCATTATAGGATTTGAAAAAGGCTTGAATGAATTCAAAAAGTTTTTAAAACCAGGTGGGTTCATGGCCCTCACAGAAGTGGCCTGGATAAAAGAGAATCCTCCTCCAGAGGCGGTTTCCTTCTGGGATAATGAATACCCAGACATAAAAGACATATCCAGCAATATAGATATCATCAGGAACGCTGGATACAAGTTGATCCATCACTTTGTCATGCCCCGTGACGCTTGGGATGAATTCTATTCAGAACTCAAAGTCATCACCAATAAAATAAAAAAGAAATATAAAGATAACCCGGAAGCCAAAAAGACACTGGATATGTTTTCTCAAGAAATCGAAGCTTATGAACAATTCGGTGAATTCTACGGTTATGTGTTTTATATCTTAAAAAATTAATACCTGACCTATTCATAAAAAAATGGCGATGTTTTCATTATCATTTTATTTTCAGCGATATACAAGATTTTTTCAAGAACAATGACTTAAACATTTTTTCTGTATGTATTTTTTTATTTTAATCGCCATTTTTTTACCATTGAGGCGAGCCGATCTCACTGCATCTGCTTCGTTACAGGGCATTCGTAGTGAAAGACCACGACTTCATGCCCTGTGCCTTGCATCTGTAGCAAGCTCGACTCGTGAATAATCCAGGTTCCCCTGACCTTTTTCTATTTGTTCTTAACGTATTTATCGAACCATTCGAACATTTCAGCAAGAACATGAAGCACTGATTCTCGAGCCCTGTATCCGTGGCTTTCATGGGGCAGCATCACCAAACGAACCGTGGCTCCATGACCTTTTAAGGCATGAAACAGACGACGTGACTGAATGGGAAAGGTTCCAGAGTTATTGTCTTTCTCTCCGTGGATGAGAAGAATGGGCTCATTGATCTTATCTGCGTGCATAAACGGAGAAATCTTGAAGTATATTTCCGGGGCTTCCCACAGAGTGCGTCGTTCACTCTGGAATCCAAATGGAGTCAGAGTCCGGTTGTAAGCCCCGCTTCGGGCGATGCCGGCAGCAAAAAGGTCGCAGTGAGCCAGAAAATTGGCAGTCATAAAAGCGCCGTAGCTGTGGCCTCCCACACCTATCCTTTCAGGATCAATGATACCCTGATCATCCAGATAGTTTATGGCTGCTTCAGCTCCCATGACAATCTGCTCAATAAAGGTATCGTTCATGGTCTCGGGGTCCCCCACAATAGGCAGTTGAGCCCCGTCCAGAACCGCATAGCCCTGAGTCACAAAGAAAAGCTGGGATGTGCCTCTGAAAAAAGTGAACCGGTTGGGTGAGCTTCGGACCTGGCCAGCCACGCTGGGATCACTGTATTCCAAAGGATAAGCCCAAAAGACCAGAGGAAGTCTCTCCCCTTCCTCATAATCAGGAGGCAGGTAAAGAGTGCCGCTGAGGTCGACCCCGTCTTCCCTCTTGTACTTGACCAGCTTTTTGATCATTCCGGTCATCTGAGGAGAGGGGTCCTCATAGTCGGTCAAAGCTCTGCGCTGATCGTTTTTTAAATTCACCATAAAATAATTGGGGGGTTCTGTTTTGGATTGATAGCTGATGATGATTTGATCCCTGAATTCTCCCACAAAATCAACAAACGATTCGTAGCAGTTCTCTCCTGATTGGAATAGGCGTTCTTTTTCCATGGATTTAAGGTTGAATTTATCCAGAAAAGGACGTTCTCCCTCTGGATTGGCTCCCCTTCCGCTGAGATAGATCCAATTTTTGTCCTGAAGAATCACCGATTCCCCATTGGAAGTGGTGGTGTACACAGGATTACCCGGATCATTATAACGGTCATGGATGCTGAGATCGAAAATCTTCTTAGGTTCCTGAGACGGTTCCTCCACATTAACCAGATAAGTGGTCCTCCAGCGCTTCTTCCAGTCATATTCTGTCAGAAAGGCCATCCCCGGATTCTCCAGCCAGCTTATTCCTGAATACCGGTGCGTGATCTTTAAAACTTCCTTGGGCTCTTCTGTAAATGGACAGGACAAAGTCATCATCTTGTCCCGATGAGGCACTTCCTTTTCAGGATCTCCTTCATCCAGAGCTTCCACCCAGATAAGAGTGGCTGGTTCAAGAGCCCGCCAATCCACAGAACGAATCCCTTCCGGCACTCCGCGCATGGGAACATCATCCGCCAGAGGAACTTCAGCCAGCAGATGGACCAACTGACCGTCCATATCCCAAATCTCGAGGTTGTGGGTGAAATAATAATAAGGAACACTGTACGAATAGGGTTTTTTGACCTTGTGAACCAAAAGAAGTTTTCCGTCCGGAGAAGGAGAAGCGCCAGCATAAACACCCGGTTCCCCTACCTTCTCAGCCTCTCCGGTGAACACATCGATCTTCACCATCTGGGATATGGCATAATAAGTGAACAATTTCTCGTCATAGGGCGTTTCCAGAAGGTCCTGGTAAGTCCATACTTTTGCGTACTTCCCGGAAACTTCCTGAATGTGGGGTCCCACAGGTACTTTGGGCTCTTCAGGAGGTTCTCCTCTGTCTTCAGGAACCATATAAGCCAGAATATGCTGGTTATTCGGAAGCCAGGTAAAACCTGAACTAAGGACCGCATTGACATTTGGATCGGTGAGTTTTTTCACTTCCCCTGTTTTTGTCTCCACCGCCCACAGCTCCACTCCATTTTCCAGATAATGGGTGAGGGCAAACCAGGAGCCATCATTGGACCAGCGGGGAAAACCAAATTTAGCTTCTTCAGGGAGCTCCACTGGTATGACAGTCCCGTCCTGAATAGATTTTAGAGTCAAAGAAGTCATGAAATAGGTCTGCTGTCGGGCGTTGTTTAAAGGAGTGATGCGAAACCCGGCTAATCGGAGCAGAGGTTGAGCCATGTACGCGATGGACGGCATGGTCTCATAGATATACAAAAGCATCATATCTCCGTCCGGGCTCAAAGAAGCTTGAGGCGGTGGGGGTGCATCAAGAATATCGATCACTTCCTGAGGAGGCTTTTTATAAGGCTCCTGTCCCTGTAAAATCAGTCCGCTCACAAAAACAAACAGACATAGAAATACACAAATTTTCTTTTTCATGTTCATGATATTCCCTCCCGAATTGACATCATTTTTGTACTTTAAATATAACCCATCATAGTACAAAAAAAGAAGAAATCCAATCTTTTTTATTCATGATAAAAAGAACTGTTTCCTAACTTTCTATTGACTGAATAGACTTCTTTTTTGTAGTATTTTGAATAGAAGAATGAAAAGGGGATAAATTTTGCCCAAGACTGTTATGAAGGCTGCTTCTATGCCTGTACAGAGCTCATGGGTTTTGATCCAAAGGACTGCAAAGCCATCTGCGATGACCTTTGCGGAAAAAAACATGTGGCCATCATTACTAAAATGTGGTATCAGGTCTCACAAAGTAAATCCGAACAAATCACTATCGAAGCCATAGTTTCCTTTTCTTATGACCTGGAGCCTGTCTCCGCCCAGTTTTTCCATGTCACAGCCGCCAAAATACCTTCAGCCATGATCTCTATGCAATATACAGGTGATTCCAAATGCTCGGGACCTTTCAGGCAGATAGGCGGGATTTTTCGGGAAACCGTCAAAGCATTGGGAGGAGAGGTCACTAAATTGGGAGGTTCGCGCCAATACTTTGGTGAACGATTGGATGCCACTGTTCCCGTATCTGGAGGGCATCTCCGTCAAGTGTATCAGTTTGAAATCATCCAACACTAAGGCAATTGTCCATCCAGTACCAGTTTGCGAAAATACAGCTTTCTGTCCTTGAAAATCGGATTTATTTCTGATACCCTGAAATTCCTATAACATCAAAGAGATGGACCAAAGAATACAGCCATTTATATAACCTGGATCATTATGAAAAAAATACTGCTTAAGCCGTCCAGGAACATCCGAGTAAAAACCTCTTTATTTGTTCTTTTTCTGCTGATGTTAGCCATCGGATCGTCCTATCTCATCATTGTGCATATGATGCGGGAGAGAATTCTAAACGAAGTGGTCAAACGGGGGGAAGCCCTTTCCAGAAGCATTGCTTCTTCCGCAGGCTACAGCTTCATTAACCAAGATATTCTGGGGCTCGACACCCTGGTCTTTAAAGTCAAGGATTCTAATCCAGATATTGAAAATATTGCCATTGTGGATAGCCAGAATAACATCCGTGTTCACAGCGATATCAATTTAACCGATGAGAAATATATTTCCCCTGAAGGTGCAATCCTTTCCAGCCATATTGACGGCACAATCGTAAAGGGAATCAAAAATCACAGCAGCGGTTATTTTGAAGTCAGCAGCCCTATTGCGTTTTTGGATAAACCATTAGGTTTGGTGGTGTTACACATAAACGAATCAGTCCTAGTGACCGCCCAACGGAAAATGCACAAGGAAATCCGCTGGGTGTTTTTGATCATCCTGCTGATGGGAACCGCAAGCACGGTTTTCCTTTCTTCATTTTTAACCCGTCCCATTGAAGAACTCTCCAAAGGAGTTAAAGAACTTAAAGAGGGGAAAAACTCACGACCATTAAAGGTCTACTCACAGGATGAACTGGGGAGGCTGACTGAAAGCTTTAATGATATGTCGGCTCTTATCACCAATCAGAAAAACGAGCTGAAAAAATTTGCCCGAGATCTTGAGGACTCCTATGTGTCTACGGTTAAAGTCTTAGCCGCAGCCATTGATGCCAGGGACCACTACACTCTGGGACATTCTTCCCGAGTCGCCCGTTTGTCAGTTGAACTGGGCAGGAGAGTCAACCTTTCCAAACAAAAATTAGAAGAGCTTGAGGTGGCATGCTTATTCCACGATGTAGGAAAGATAAAAATTCCAGACTCTATACTGCTGAAAGAAGGAAAACTTGAGAAAAAGGAAATGGACGAGATGAAAAAACATCCTGAGTACGGTTCAGATATTCTTGCCAAAGCGCCATCACTTGTCAAATATATTCCTGTGGTAAGGCATCATCATGAATGGTATGATGGGAGCGGTTACCCGGATGGATTGAATAGGGATGACATCCCTTTGACTGCAGCCATCGCATCTCTGGCGGATGTTTTTGATGCTTTGACGTCCGATCGTCCCTATCGATCCTGCCGTTCCCAGAAAGAGGCTCTTCAGACGATAGAGGAATTAGCCGGAAAGCAGTTTTCACCTGAACTGGCAAGAATATTCATCGAAATGGTGAAGAAAAAATGAGAAAAGTTTTATTGATTGTATGTCTGTCTCTTTTACTCCCCCTCTCTTTTTGCTCTTCGAATAAAAAAGAAGTCGTTTATATCTCCCCTCAGAAAGAAGATGTAAAGCAGCGAGAATCTATACCACTGAATCTTCCTCCTGGAGATTTTCAAGAAGCCATTGAAGCCTACAGCACCGCACATCAAAAAAATCCAGATAATAAAATAATTCTCGAAGATTATATCCAGACGTTGGAAGAGGTTAAATTATCTGCGGATAAAGCGTTTGATGAAGGGAATTATTTATTGGCAAACAACAGGTATTATATTTTTTCCAAAAATTTTTCTCGTTTCGAATCGTTCCAAAAATCCCTTTCATTTGACCTTGAAACTATCAGGATGAGAATGAGGGAATGTCTGGTAAAGAGAACAGAAATCCAAGTGACTGAAGCCCTCCAACACAGTGATTATTCTATTGCCATTGAGGCCTACCGAAACGCGCTTCGTGCTTATCCTAATGATGCTTATCTAACAAGCCAACTCACCCAAACGGTCACTGTGATTAATAAGGAGTCAGAAAAAGCTTTAGGAAGAAAAGATTATGCAGTTGCGGGAAAAGTCAGCTTTTTACTTTTAAAAAATTTTGCTTGGCTTCAAGATTCAATATCTTCTTTGTCCTTTTCTAAATCATCTCTGGAAAACAACATTCAGAATTGCACATCCCAGCTCACCAAAAAAGGAATCAAACTATACCGGGAGGGTGAACTCAAGAAAGCTATCGCGGTTTGGAAAGACATTCTGGAATTTGATCCGGAAAACGTCCAGATAAAAAAAGCCATTGCCAATGCTCAGGAACAATTGGCCAGAATCAAGAAATAGGTTTCACGGTTTTGCCAAGTAGAAAAATTAGGTAAATAAGTAAGCTGTCCCCATTTTCTCCATTTTCTTGCATCGTCTTAGCAAGCAAACTTTACATTTAATTTCAAAAACCGGAAAAACGAGGACGGGTCTCCTTTCTTTCGCTTCATAAGGTTCAATCAGGATTAGACTTATTTTCAAGATTATAAAAGAGGAGAATCGTCCACGTTCTTGGTTGTTAAAGGAATAATAGGTAAAAAATAGAGAACCGTCCCGGATTTTTGCCCTTCCTGGTTATTATTGACTTTGCCTGAATCTCGCTATAATATTATGGATACAGCAAACAGATGACCCGCAAGCAATAAGGAGGGAAACATGAATAAAATGAAAAAACTACTTTTTTATGCGATACTTTTTATGGGACTGTTTATAATTCTTTTTTATGCCTGTCAAAGCCAGAAAGATGAATGGAAAGGAGAAATAGAGAAAGAAAACGGGGTGACTGTGGTTAAAAACCCCAAAACCCCTCTCTATGAAGGGGATGTGTTTCATTTAGAGGAAGACCTTGTCATCGGAGAAAGTGAGGGACAAGAAGAGTATATGTTTTCTGAAGTTAGGGATATGGATGTGGATCCGGATGAAAATATCTATGTCCTGGATTCTAAAGAAACCCACATTCAGGTTTTTGATAAAGACGGCACTTATTTAAGAACCATCGGCAAAAAAGGCCAGGGTCCCGGAGAAATGCAGAGCGCCAGAAGTCTGTCCATCACGCCCAACAATGAAATCATGGTTAGCGACTGGAGCGCAAGATCTCTTCACTTTTTTTCTCTGGATGGGAAATTCTTGAAATCCCTAAACCTTAAAGGCATGCTTTGGTTCCTCAAGCCTGTGGCGGATTCTCAAAACCATATCATTGCCGGTTATACTGTTATGGATCAAACTGTTACCGGTTATCTAAAAATATTCAATCCAGACATGACTGAGAAAAAGACAATTTTTTCCTATGAGCTTGCTCAATACCCGAAGGTCAATCCTTTCTTTGCCCAGTGCTTTTGGCAGATTGACAGCCATGACCATATCATCTGGGGTTATAACGACACTTATGAGATCAATGTCCTGAAACCGGACGGAAGTCTTTTTATGAAAATATTAAAAGAATATGATCCTGTGAAAATCACAGAACAAGAAAAGCAGCTGTTTATAAAATCAAACTATGGAGAAGAAACTCCCCCTGGGATTGAATTATCCTGGGATTCTCATCACAATCCTTTTATTTATCTGAGTGTGGATGATGAAGGCAGAGTGTTTGTGCGCACCTATGAAAAAGCTCCCAACGGCCAGTATTATTATGACGTGTTCAATTCCCAGGGAAAATACATCGCCAAAATCTCTTTGGAACACCGGCCTCGAGTCTGGAAAAAGAATAAGCTCTATGTCATCTCACAAGACGAGCAGGGTTACCAGCAAGTCAGACGGTATAATGTGACCTGGCAGCTCAATTAATCAGTGCCGGCCGCCTAAAAACATTTTTTTTCCATGTTCCAGGACTGGAACAAGAAGTTTGGTGCACAGAGTCACAGCCTTCACAGAACCCGGCAGATTGATGATGATGGTCTTATCTTTAATGCCACTGAATCCCCGGGAAAAAACAGCGTTTTTGGTCTCTTTTAAAGACTCCTGCCTGAGGTATTCACTGATACCCGGCACCTCCTTATCACACACTTTTCGGGTCACATCCGGTGTGATATCCCGGGGAGAAATCCCGGTCCCTCCAGTGGTCAGAATAATGTCTTTATCAAGATTTTTAACCAACCCCTCTGTTATAGCTTTTCTTTCATCAGGAACCAAAATCAAGCTCACCTTTGCCTCAATCCCGCTTTCTTCAATCATCTGTTTTATTTTGGGCCCGGAAAGATCCTCATACTCTCCTCTATAGGCCCTATCTGATACAGTAATGACCGCGACTTTTAGCATTGATAATCCCTCCTTTTAATACTTTGGCAAAAACTCCTTTTTCAAGCATGATGGATTTTCCCACTTTATCATATATTTCCTGGGGCGTGGGGCCTTCCTTGCCTATTTGAGTGACTTCCATTTCCGCTTCTCCGATCGCAACTCTTCCTCCAATTTCAACCTTGCTCCAGTCAATGCCGCGGGTGACCATATTCTCAGCAAAATCTCCTGGTTTTAGGTCAATTCCCCCTCCTTTCTTCTTCTCAATATCTTCAGCCGCCAGAAATGAGATTTGTCTGTGTCCCTGCCCGGCATGAGCATCCCCTTTGATCCCAAAATCTTTGATCAGTTCTATTTCTTCAACAGGTTTTTTGGGCACTCCTCTTTTATTGGAAATACACACCGCTTCAACTCTGAATCTCACTTTTTGTTTTCTCCTTGAGTTTTATGTCCGTGATTTTCATCTCCTTATCCACAGCTTTGCACATATCATAAATGGTTAATGCTGCCGCAGAAACAGCAGTCAAGGCCTCCATCTCAACCCCTGTTTTCCAATCACAGGAAGCTGAAGCTCGGATATCAATCCATTCTTTTTTTAATTCAAAATCAATATCAATCTGATTGATAGGGATGTTGTGGCATAAAGGAATAAACTCAGAGGTCTTTTTGGCGGCCTGGATTCCGGCAATCCGAGCCACTCCCAACACTTCTCCTTTTTTGATGTCCTGTTTTTCAATCAACTGAATGGTCTCTGGTCTGAGGTAAATCCTTCCCTGAGCCACAGCTTCCCGGTGTGTCATTTTTTTACCCCCAATATCGACCATTTTGGCTTTTCCTTTATCAGTCGCATGAGTGAGTTTCACTTTAACCTCCTATTTCCCAGTTTCCCCTTTTTGTTCCCGTCTGCCCCCAGGCAGGTTTGCTTTGAATCGCCCAACGAAGGCTTGATTCAATATCACTAAAATCCACCGGGATTTCCAGCTCTGAAAAAAGACACGGCTTGAGCATCCCATCTGATGTGAGACGTATCCGGTTGCATTTTCGACAGTCCGGAGGCCTTTCAGCTTCATCATAATATTCTTTTCTTAAGCTTGAATCCAAGGAATAATGGTTGATTCTCTGAAGGATCAGTCTGTTTTCCCGGCAGAAATCAAACATCGGACCGATTTCATCCGTGTTAAAACCTGGAATCAGCACCATATTGATTTTGGTGCTTGAAAATCCTGCTTTTTTAACTGCTTCAATGCCGGCAAAAACTTTTTGAATATCGCCACCCCGGGTTATCTCGTTATATTTTTGAGCATCCAGGTTATCCAGGGAAATATTCACTCTGGAAAGACCGGCATCTTTAAGACCTTGGGCTAGAGGAGCCAGAAATACTCCATTGGTGGAAAGACACAGCTCTTTAATGCCCTTAACTTGATTGAGCATTCGGACAAGATGAGTGATGTTTTTTCTGACCAGAGGTTCTCCTCCGGTGAGCCTCACTTTCCATATCCCCATTTTGGAAGCCGCCCGGCACACTTCTGTGATCTGTTCAAAAGTCAGGATCTCTTCTTGAGGTTTTAGCTTCACTCCTTGGGCCGGCATGCAGTATTGACATCTGAGATTGCACCGGTCTGTAACAGAAATCCGCAAATAAGTGATCTTTCGATTAAATGGGTCTAACATGGACTTGACTCCCTGCCTTTATTTCCCTGACTCCCCTGGGAATGCACAAAAGCGCATTAGCCCGGGTCAAAGCATGGATATGAGCTGAGCCATGATAAGAGAGCTTCTTAATAAATCCTTCTCTGCATTCAACCGGTATGTAAGACGCCCGTTGGGTTTTTCTTCTTTGGATGCTTTCTTTCATCACTGCGCTTATAAGAAAAGGCTCATAAGCGTGTCCCATCATCCGACACAAAAAAGGCCTTATGAAAAGTTCAAAACCCACAAAAGCGGAAACCGGATTCCCGGGAACACCAAATACATATTTATGTCCTCTGGTTCCAAACACTGTGGGTTTTCCGGGTTTGATAGCCACTTTTTCAAAATGAAGTTTAAATCCCAGACTTTTTAGAATTGGAGGCACATAATCAAAATCCCCCATAGATACCCCTCCGGATATAAGAAGCACATCACAGGAATATAAAAACTCAGTGATCACCTTTTTAATTTTATCCGGGTCATCCAAAACCATTCGTCGATCAAACAGTATAGCCCCTGATTTGAGAACCTGGGCTGATAATGAATAAGAATTGCTGTCATAGATCTGGCTTTGTTTTATGCTTTGGCCAGGAGGTACCAGCTCTGACCCTGTGGAGATGAGCCCTGCTTTAGGCTTTTTAAACACTTTGACCTTGTCCAATCCCATCGAAGCCAGAACCCCTACCTCCTGAGGCCTTATAAGGATAGCTTTTTCTAAGACTTTATCTCCTTTTTTAATATCCTCTCCCGTGATGCATACATTTTTGTTTTTCTCTTTGCCGGTCGTTCTCATCTGTCCGTCTTCTTCCACGGTCAGCTCTCTTTTAATCACCCGATCTGCTTCATTAGGGACGATCCCGCCTGTCATGACTTTAGCGCATTCACCCGGATGAACTTTTTCCTGAGGGATTTTTCCTGCCGGAATGGTCTCAATGACTTTGTATCTTTCCGAAGGATCTCCGGAAATCACCGCATATCCATCCATGGCTGATTTATTGAAAGGAGGTATATTGATTTTAGAGATAATATCCTGAGCCAGAATCCGGGCCACGGCTTCATCCAAATTCACAAGCTCAGTCTTTGGTTTAACAGAAGTCTCATTCAATATTTTTTGAGCTTCTTCTAAAAGAATCATTGATCCTCCTCAATGCAGAAATACTTTCACGGCTTGTGTTTTGAAAGTCGCCCATATCCGGGCATCCGGTCTGATCTTCATCTCATGATACGATTGATAAGTGATGTCCACATAAATCCACACCCCGATGTCCAAAATGACTTCCACATGATTGGTTCGCTTGATGGATTTGACGACCCGGCCGGAAAAAGCATTCCGGGCTGAAGACTTCAGCTTGTTTTTTGATAGGATTATGTCATTGGACCGGATGGCGATAAAGGCTTTTTGGGCCTCTTTTTCAGGAGTCATGATGTCAAGGCTGTGGATACTCATCCTATGATCCTGGATTTTCCCTGAAAAAACATTTTTATACCCTAAAAAATCAGCTGCTTTTTTAGAAACCGGATGATTGAACACTTGCTCCGGCGTGTCTTTCTGGATCAACCGTCCTGAAAAAAGAAGCCCGATCCGGTCACCCATAGCCAGGGCTTCTTCAAAATCATGGGTCACATGGATCACCGTG
>DASRVI010000156.1:0-2544 GCA_035655135.1 Acidobacteriota bacterium
CCCCTGTAGTGATCGCGGACCACAGTGATAGAACCGGCGGATCCACTCATATCCTGGAAGAATTGATCAACCAAGGAGCTGATAATTTCTGCATCGCAACTCTGCGGGATGAAAAAGCCATCACAAAGATAAAAAAGACGGTCCAAGAAGGAGAAGAAATCACCATTGATGTGGGAGGATACACAGATAAATTTGCCGGAAATCCAGTGAAAATTGAAGGGACTGTTGAGGTCCTTAAAGATTATGGAAGAAGAGGAACCGTGGCTGTTCTTCTTTTTGGAAAAAACAACCGGGTTATCCTCACCCCTCAGCTCACCCAGGTAACCACGCCCGATTATTTGGATCCTCTGGGCATCGACATAGAAAATGTGGATATCATTGTCCTCAAGTCCCGGGTTCATTTCCGAAGAGGATTCTATGAGACTGGTTTAGCCGGGGCCATTTTTGAGGTGGATGCTCCGGGATGGGGTCCTGCTGACCTGACCACTCTTCGCTACGAAAACATACCCAAAGATATTTATCCTGTGTACCAAAAAGACTGACATAAATTGGGGAGACATAAATTGGGGCCATAAATTGGGGACGTTTTACTTATTTACCCGATTTTATTAAATTCTCCACCAGTAAGAAAATTTGATGAAGATACTATAATCGTCCTGAATATAAGCGCCGGCTTCATCACGAAGGAGATTATTATCCAGTCCCAGGAAAAAGACTGTCCCTGGCTTTAAAATATAACTGAACAGAAAACTTCCATAAAGTTTTCTATAAAAGTGGTTGTAATCAACTATAGCTCGCAGAGACAGTTCTTTGGTCAACTGGTATGTGGTTCGCTGTCGGATAACATTATAGTCATATATCTGTTTTCCACCCCACTTCTCCCAAAATGTTTGCTTGCTGAAATTAATTCCCATTTGAAGCCTTTTGGAGGGCTTGAAGTTCATGAACAAACCATAGAGATTGCTGTAACCCAGGAAAGGATCCTCAGTATCATAGTAAACGCTGTTTCCCGTTTGGAACTGAAAACCAAGTGGTGAAAGCCACTTAATCATGATAAACTCTCCGCTTAGTGTCAGAGTGTTTTTGTGGAAATCAATGCCGCTGTACTGTTCCATGCTCCTCTGATAAGATAAATTAAGCTGACTGAATTCGGAAAATCTAAAATTGACATGGGTTCTCAACCATTCATCTTGAATATTAGAGCCAAAATAATCATAGCGACGCCCTGCCTGGAGACGAAAATCAATCTGGCTCAGATTTTTCTTCTCTGGTAAAAGCCTAAAGAAAGAATAGGCTCCCACTGTTTTATAGTCAACCCTATTAATAAAACCTGAAGAAGCTTCAAAATCAGGATGCATAGACATCCAATAGAGTCCTCCTCCTACATGCTTGGAAAAATAACTGAAATCTGTATAAACAGCAGGAACCAGCTCGCTTTCTTCTTCTCTATATTTAGTTTTGGAACCTAAAGCCTGAAAAGACAGGAAAAATTTTTGATTGAATTTCAACTGGCCGTCCAATCCAGCTACCCTATTATAAGAACCGTCAATTTCTTTGTCCGCCAGACAAAATCCTACGTAAGACTCGGAAAAAACATCGGCTTTCACCCTGAATATATTGAAGAGTGCATTATCAGTTTCATGACCCTCACCATTATGGACCTCCCATAAACTTTCAGTAGGACTTGTATCATAGGCTGAGATCAGGCCGTAGGTGAACCGGCCTGTCTTTCCAGTGAGCTTGGCACCTGCCAAAGGATCAATAATCCGTCGAGTGTAGACCATTTCGATTTCAGGAAAGCGAAAAATCTCCATCCCCTCCAGGAAAAAAGGTCTTTTTTCCGGATAATAAAGAGCAAATCTCTGATTGACATCGATCTGGGGCGCATCAGCCTCAATCTGGCTAAAATCAGGATTCAGGGCCATGTCCATGGTCATATCTGAGTTTATTCCCCATTTAAAGTTCAGGCCTGGCTGAAAATCTGCTCCCTGTTCTTTTTTCTTCAGGGAGGTGACTACGGGCATCAACTCAAAATTTTTTCCTTTTTCAACTTCCCCATCAATATTTATGATAGACTGCTGGGTCAAAAGACCAGGGATATCCTTGGAGACCGGTGGCCATATCACTATCTCACCTGTCCGGGCAATGGTTCGCCCCAGAATCAATCCCCATTTTTTATTTTTATCATCAGGGAACCGCAGGCTTTTAAAGGGAATGGATAATTCTGCTGTATAGCCGCCCTCATTGATTCTTCCTTCTGCATAAAAAACAGCATCCCAACTCCCATCCAGATTATCACTTCCTCCTTCTTCAATCCTCATCCCATCCATTTGAACACCAAGAGGATTGAGAAAAAACCAGAAAGCACGGCGTTTTTCATTGAAAGTGTCCAAAGAGACAAGCACCCAATCATCATCCATTATGTTATCCCGTTTGGTTATGGCAGCTCTGATCTTTTGTGGCTGGGAATCAAAACACTGGAAAGCTATATAAAGATTTTTTTTGTCCATTCCTATGTAAGCAACAGTCTTTTCTGTAGGGATA
>DASRVI010000157.1:0-2132 GCA_035655135.1 Acidobacteriota bacterium
CGACTTAACTCTGGCTGTAGAGGATGAATCCGGAAATAGGGTCTGGAGTCGGAAATTTTCCGGGAGAAAAGGGTTTAATCAGTTCCGATGGGACCTAGTCATAGAGGAGGTTAAAAGCCCTCAGCCCTATTTCATTCACTACAAGCGTTTTATAAAGCCGGGACGCTACATTATCCGGATATTCGGAGATGGGGTTGTTCTTTCAGGCTCCCTGACCGTTGAGGCGCGTCAGTAGAAACATACTTTAATGTATTATACACAGAGCACAGATGGTTGCTCTACTCGTATCTCAGAGAATCAGATGGATTAGTGGAAGCAGCTTTAAGGGTGTGAAAGCTCACTGTGAGCACAGCGAGCATCAACGCTCCCAAAGCAGAAACAGCAAACAGCCACCACCCTAGGTTTATTCGATAGACAAAGTTTTGAAGCCATCGGTTCATGGCAAAAAAAGCAATAGGCCACGCAATGATATTGGCGATAAGGACCAGCTTTGTAAAGTCCTTAACTAGGAGTATAAAAATACTAGGAACAGATGCTCCCAGGACTTTGCGCACCCCGATTTCCTTTGTCCGGCGGTTTATGGCCGATGAGGCGAGTCCGAGAAGTCCCAGGCAGGCTATAAAAACCGCGAGTACTGAAAAAGAGTTGATCAAAGTCCCTAACCGGTCTTCTTCCATGTACATTTCAGCAACCTCTTCATCCATAAAATTGTAATTAAAGGGGGAATGGGGAGCAAATCCTTTGAATTTACTCTCAACAAAAGAGAGGGTATCTTGCATGTTTCTTGAAGATATTTTTAAAGAAAAATGATACCCCGCTTGTGGCTCTAAAATAAGGGCCAGAGGCCGTATGGATTGATGTAGTGAAGCAAAATGAAAGTCTTTCATCACTCCCACCACTCGCCCCATGGAAGTATCTGCTCTTTCAACACGAAATTGTTTTCCCACGGGTTGGTCCCAGCCTAAAGCTCTCACTGCTGCCTCATTCAGAATATAAGCTGATTTCACATCTGAAGGAAAGTCTCGGGAAAAATCTCTGCCTTCTTTGATTTCAATACCAAAAGTGTCAATAAAGTCATAATCCACTGAATACCAGGCCATCATCAGATCTTGGTCTGACTTTCTTCCTTCCCAGTCAATGCTCTGGTAGGGATGGTTGCCTGGTGAAAAAGAGGAGACTGAAGCCTTGGTTATATTTGGATTCTGAAGAAGTTCTGACTTGATGATGTCTGATTTTTTTCTTAGGCTGCTTTCATATATAGAGACATTGACTATGGAATCCTTGTTAAAGCCCAAATCTTTGTGGTGGATGAAATGAATCTGATGAGAAACAGTTAAAGCACTGATGATAAGAATGATAGAGACTGAAAATTGAAAAACAACCAGGAGGCTTCTGGTAATGGATGCTTTTTTCCCTGATCCCAGTTTTCCTTTTAAGGACTGCACAGGATTGATTGATGCGAGATAGAGCGAAGGATAACTTCCGGATATTAAGCCCACTCCCATTGTGATTCCAAACATTCCTAGGATAAAGAGCCAGTTCTGGAAATATTGAAGCTGAAGCTGAGTGTTGGCAAGGGAGTTAAAAGAGGGAAGGACTGCGTAGACCAATAAAATTGCCAGAGGGAGAGCCAGACAAGCCAGGACCGCGGATTCTCCGAGAAACTGTTTGATGAGCTGGGGCCTATTAGCTCCAATGACTTTTCTCATCCCAATCTCTTTGATTCTTTCGGAAGATCGGGCTATGGAAAGGTTCATGAAATTTATGCATGCCAGAAGCAGTATGATCCCGGCTATGGTTGAAAAGAAGGTAATGTATTTGAGCTTTCCATGGGTTTCCAAGTTGATATTGATCAGGGGATTCAGATGCAGTTTTCTGGGATTTTCAGCATCTCCTCTGTAGGTGCTTAAAAAAGCAGGGGTTTTGGCCTCAAATTTGGAGGGAGCATAGTCTTCCTGGAGCAAAATATAGGTATGGAAGTTCCATGCGCCCCAACTGTCCATATAATTGTAGTTAGAGTAGCTGTTTATAAAATCAAACCGTACCAAAAAATCAAAATCAATATGGGAATTTGAGGGTGGATTTTTGGCCACTCCTGTGACTATGAAATCGAATTTTTCTCCTATATTCAG
>DASRVI010000158.1:0-4124 GCA_035655135.1 Acidobacteriota bacterium
CAAAGAGCTGGTTCACTTTATCCTGGATGACCCTGAGAATAAGACTATGTTGAGCCGAGAGTTTTTGATGGGAGTATCCCATGACCGCTTTGAGAGCCAAGTGGATCCTTTAGACTATCAAGCCTACAGGATCTTGAAAGAAAATGTCTCTTATGAGTTAGCGGAAGCTGCTTTTTCAAATCTTCCCGGAAGGGACGGGCCTCAGAACAGGATGCCTTCTGAGATCATAGTTCAAAAAATAGAGACCATCCCTCAAAACAAGATTGATAACCAGTATGCCTATGATTTTTTAGATCGTAAAGCAGAAGTTGAAGTGAGCTATTCTGTCCATTTCATGGGAAATCACAACCTGGTGAATGTGACTCAGGATCCGGCGGGTTTGTTTTTCGTCAACTACACCATTGTACCGGATTCTCTTTCTGTGGATACGTTTCAGGATAAATATTTCACCAATATCAAATTATCCATGTTGGTCAAAGATGCCCAAGACCGCACTATCTTCCAGAGAGAACGAAACGTGCCCATTGAACTAAAGGAAAAGGAATTGAAGACCATTGGGAAAAGACCCTTTCATTTGTGTGATTCCTTCCCCTTGATCCCGGGCAAGTACAAATTCAACCTTTTACTCGAAAACACAGTGACCAGAGAATTCACTTCTTTTGAAAAGGATATTACGGTTCCTGATCCAGAAACGTTGAATATAACTTTGCCCATTTTTTCACGGCTGGTGCATAAAGGAATGCCTGAGGGGGAATCTATCAGAGCCTACCAAGTCGGCGATGTTATGATTTATCCATCCATGGACAACTTCTTTCATAAGGAAGATTCATTCTATGTCTTTTTCCAGATATTCGGAATGAATGCACAGCAAAAAGAAAAAGGGATGCTTCAGTTTGCCTTTTTTAAGGAAGAAGAGGAAGAACCTTTTCAAACCGAACAGATAAAAGTCAGCGAATATGCTGACCTTCTAAATTTTCTGCAGGAATTTTCTCTTAAAGATTTTTCGGACGGCAAGTATCTCATGAACGTCAGCCTGCTTGATGACCAGGAAATTGAGATCCTTCAAGCCAAAAGAAGCTTTTCAGTCACAGCACAAAATCAGCCCGGATCCTGGTATGTGGCTCAGATGAACCCGCCGCTTGAAGATCCTTCCTATCATTTCGTAAGAGGAAACCAATGGCTTAACAAAAGAGAAATGGGTAAGGCATTGGACGAACTGAGAAAAGCCCATGAAGGGGAGACTGAGTCTCTGGAATACGCTCTGAGCTACAGCCGGGCGCTCATGATCTCTGAAAACTTCGGAAAAGTCATTCAAGTCCTTACTCCTTACGTTGCAGAAGGCAAAGAAAAATTTGAACTGTTCTATTATTTAGGCGAATCTGCCAAGCGAGTCGGAGAACTTGAAGAAGCAGTGAGGTACTATCAAAAAGCTCTGGATCAGAAAGGAAATGTCGTGGAAATTCTCAACTCCATTGGCTCCTGCTATGCAGAGATGGGAAATGCTGACGAGGCTCTCCATGCCTGGGAAAAATCTCTAGAGATCAATCCGCGACAGGAAAACATAAAAGCACAGATCAGAAAACTCAAGAAAAAATAACCCTAGAAAAATGGTTAAAATAAAGACAATTAAAACGGCTGGTATTCTAGGCATTATGATGATTATAATGCTCCCAACATATTTGCCTACGGATCAACAAGAAAAAAGCCTCTTTGGCCAATTTATGTCTGCTAATAGAAATTTCGAACAAGGAAAAAAATATTTTTATAAGAACAAAATAAAGCAAGCAGAAAAAGACTTGAAGAAATGTTTAGAAAAATATCCAGAGCATGCTGATGCCTTTTTCTACTTGTCTCAGATTTATTATAAAAAAGGCAGGCTGCAGGAAGCTCTGAGATGCATAGAAAATGCGGAAAATAACCTAGATGTTATGATCAACTTGATTAGAAACTATAAAGAAGTTGAAATCAGAAAGTACCGGAAACAAAAAAATGAATTGGAACAGTATCTGCAGGAAGTAAACATTCTTACTGAAGAAGCAGGTTGTGATGGACAAAGATACAGACCCTCTCTTGAAAGTGAACTTATTGAAATACATGAAAAAATCGAAAATTTAATTAATCAACTCAATCATCTTTCTTCGAATTCAAAGCATATAAGGGCAGATTATACCTATTTTTACGGAAATATCCTCTTCAAGCTAAAAAAATTCTCAGAGGCCCAAGAAAAATATCTGCAGGCTATACAGCTCAATCCTAAACATAAAAATGCCTACAACAATCTGATTAATCTGTACACCTTGGCTGGACATTACAAAAAAGCTCATTTATTTTTATCCCAGGCTGAAGATAGAGGAGTGGAAGTCAACCAGGAATTGAAAAGGGCTGTTCTTAAATCTTTGAAACAAAAATAACAAGATTCAAAATCTGCATGGCTTCATAAATTGACCTTTGATGCTGTGTTCTTTTCAGAGCTTTTCCGGTTGACTGGACTTGTCTTTTTATTGATAATTCAGGTTAGCTATTTCGCTATTAAGAGGGAATCATGCACGAACATAAAGAACACCACCATGACCATCATAAACACATGCTGAAAGATTTTCAAACCCGGTTTTGGATATCCCTAGGCATCACCATTCCGGTTTTGGCCTTGTCTCCCATGATCCAGTCTTTTTTGGGCGTATCATGGGATTTTCCCGGACGGATGTGGACACTAATGATACTATCTTCGTTTATCTACATTTATGGTGGGTGGCCCTTTCTTAAAGGATCCATCGGGGAGATGCAGAATAAGCAGCCTGGAATGATGACTTTGATCGCCCTGGCTATAACAGTGGCGTTTGTTTATTCGGCTCTGGTTGTCTTTGGTGTTGAAGGCAAGGTCTTTTTCTGGGAATTGGTGACTTTGATCGATGTCATGTTATTGGGTCACTGGGTTGAAATGCGGTCAGTGATGGGAGCTTCCAAAGCTCTGGAAGAACTGGCACAGCTGATGCCCTCCACAGCTCATAAAGTGGTCTCGGAAGAAGAAACTGAAGATGTGGATATACAGGAATTAAAACAAGGAGACAGAGTATTGGTCAAACCCGGCGAAAAAATCCCCGTAGACGGAAAAATAATCAAAGGGGAATCAGAGGTGGATGAATCCATGATAACCGGAGAATCAGAACCTGTAGTAAAAAAGAAAGATGATGAAGTGATCGGCGGCTCAGTGAATGGAAACGGATCCTTGACCATTGAGGTATCTAAAACCGGAAAAGATTCCTATCTCAACCAGATGATCGAACTGGTTGAAAAATCCCAGCAGAGCAAATCCAAAGCCCAGGGTTTTGCGGACCGGGCGGCTTTCTGGCTGACTGTGATTGCAGTATCCGTAGGGATATTGACACTTGCCGCATGGATCTACTATGGAAAAACTTTTGTTTTTTCTCTGGAACGAATGGTGACAGTCATGGTGATCACCTGTCCTCATGCTCTGGGATTAGCCATTCCGCTGGTCATTGCTGTGGTCACAGCTCTCTCTGCCAAAAACGGACTTTTGATCCGAAACCGCACCGCATTTGAAGAAGCGAGGAAAATTCAGACAATTATGTTTGATAAGACCGGGACCCTGACCAAAGGAGAGTTCGGGGTTACAGATGTCATCTCTCTTTCTGATTGGTCCGAAGATAAAATTCTAAAAGCAGCTGCGGCTGTAGAAAAGGAATCCGAACATTCCATAGCTCGAGGAATTCTCCAGAAAGCTAAAGAAAATGAACTGGATGTTCCAAACTCATCAGGATTTAAAGCTTTGCCCGGAAAAGGAGCCCAGGCTGAAGTCGAAAATGAAAAGATCCTGGTTGGAAATAAGATTCTCTTGAAAAATATTGACCAGGATGAGGATGCGGTCAAAAACATGGAAAAACTGGCTGAAAAAGGTAAAACCACAGTTTTTGTTATCTCTGACAAAAAAGTGCGCGGGGTTATTGGTTTGAGTGACCTGATCCGTGATGAATCACGGCGCGCAGTGGAGGAGTTAATGAAAAAAGGAATTGAAGTGGCTATTATAACCGGAGACAATAAAGCCACAGCAAAATTTGTGGCTGAAGAACTGGGGATAAAGACCTGGTTTGCCGGAGTGCTTCCTG
>DASRVI010000159.1:0-3070 GCA_035655135.1 Acidobacteriota bacterium
ACTGAGAAAGATTTCAAAGACTACACCTATGATATTCTCGTCTGTGATGAGGTTCAGGATTTCACGGACATCCAAATTAGTCTCATGTTTGATATGGTTCAAGATCCCTGTAATATCTTTTTTGCAGGGGATACAAAGCAGACAATAAACCCCAGTGGATTCAGATGGGAAGATGTGAAGAGACATTTCTATGAAAGGAGGCTTGATGTTCCTGAGCTGAAACATCTGACTCTGAATTTCAGAAGCTCTGGCAGCATTGTGGAGTTATCCAATATTTTGCTCGAATTAAAGGAAAAATATTTAGGAATAAAGTCAGAAGAACTGCAGGAAGAATGGAAGTATAAAGGAAGACCTGTAACCATTGTTTCAGGTATCAACGAAAATGACATGCTTGAGATATTAAATGCAGCAGGAGCAAAAAGAACAATACTCGTACGCACCGAAACCCAGAAAAGAAGATTAAAGAAACGGCTGGCAACAGAGCTTATATTTACCCTAAAAGAAGCTAAAGGGCTTGAGTTTGATACAGTTGTTCTCTGGAAATTTTGTGAAGACCAATTTTCGCAGGATGTGTGGAAAGTAATCCTGGAATTAAGCAAAAGATCGATTCATGAAGCAGAAGTAAGACATGAAATAAATCTTTTGTATGTAGGTATCACAAGGTCGCAGAAGGACCTGATCATTTATGACGGGAAAATTCCCTCTTTGATTTGGGAAAATCAACAATTAAAGAATGCTGTCTATATCACTTCTGACCGCAGTTTTATTGACGGTATCTGGAATGTTATCTCAACCCCGCAGGAGTGGATTGAACAAGGTCATTATTTCTTTGCAAAAAATTATTATAAGGCTGCTGTGGAATGCTTCAAAAATGGCGGAGATGCAGAACTTTTAAGCAAAGCATCTGCTTATTATTATGAAAAAATAGGAAAATATGCTGAGGCTGCTTTAAATTTTGAAAAAATTGGGGAAATCAGCAAGGCGGCAGATAATTATGAGAAGGCTGGAGAGTTTAATAAAGCGTTATCATTGTGGAAGAAGTTGAAAAACGACGACAAATTGTTTAACTGCCGCATAGAGATTTATAAACAGGAGGGAAAATTTCACAAAGCTGGAAGCCTCTATCTGGAAAAAAGAAAGTATAAAAGGGCGGTAGAGTGTTTTAATAAAGCTGGGGATTATAAAAAAATAGCAGAACTATATCTAAAGAAACTTAAGAATCTCAAAGAGGCTGCAAAATATTATGAGTATTCCCATGATTTAGGCAGTGCTGCTGACCTTTATTTCCGCCAGAAATCCTATGCAAAGGCTGCTGACCTTTATTTTAGAGATGGAAACAATCTTAAAGCCGAGACTCTGTGGAAGAGGACAAAAAACACAGCCCGCCTGCTGGAATTGTATGAAAAAACCGGCCAAAATGAAAAACGCTTTAGAATTTACGAGAAGCAGAAAAACTTTGCAAAAGCGGTAAAATGTCTGAAAGCCTTAAAAGATAAATCACATCTCGAAAAAGAAGCCGAGGAACTTTTTACAAAGAGGAAATATTTTCAAGCCCTGCTTAGATTCTATGTCATTAATAATCACAAGAAAACTGCAGAGTGCTATTTTCGCATGAAAAAATATGAGGAAGCAGTTAAATATTTTAAGTACGCAGAGGAAAAATATTTGGCAGGAAATGCCTATAATAAAATCGGAGATTACAGAAATGCGCTCAAAAGCTATTTAAATTCGGAAAAGGACAGGAAGAATGGTTATCCAAAAGTAAAAAAAATGATCGGCAAAATCTATGATGATGACTGGATATATAAACTCGCCCTGGAATTTTTCTATAAAAAAGAATATGCCGCAGCAGCTGTTTTATATTCAGTTTTCAGCAACACATTTCCTGAAGTAGGAGCCTGTTATGCGAAGATGAAGGAGAAAGAGAAAGCCTTTAAAGCTTGGAATAAATGCCAGAGGGTGAGAGATTATGAGCAGGTCGCAGATATATGCATTAGAGAAGATATCGTTGAAATTGGAGCAGATTTTATTTTAAGCAGACACAAGAAAATGGCAGATATTTTTGGCTGGATAGGCTTTGTGGACTGGGAAAATAATAAAGTAATAAAACTTTTTGACGCTTACTTTACTGAGCAGCAAAATCCAGATGAAATGCTTATTTGGGGGTCATTTCTCTGCCGAATCGATTTTGAAGGTGAAATATGGGAAAAGATTCTTTTTTATTTGGAAAAAGGCGGAGATTATAATCTTCTTATAGGTTATTTCGATAACTTAAAAATTTTAGAAAATAAAAGATTCAAGGAAGCATTGGCAAAATTTAAAAGAGATATTCCCGAATTGAAAAACTCTAAAAGCTGGGATAATTTAGCATTCAGGTACCTCCTCCTTGATAACATTGATGAGTTTAACAAAATCCTCCCCAAAATAAATATAAACGAGCGCAACTATAATTATTTCCTTCTGGGAGAAAAAAAGCATTTTAATCATGGAGTTAACTGGTGTTTGGAAAACGGTCTTATTCATAGAGCCAGTGAAATTCTGACCAGAAAGGGAAAATTTGGAAGAGCGGCAGAGGTTTTTGAAAAGGCAGGGAATTTTGGCAAAGCTGCTGATTATTATCTATACGCCGGTCAAGCTGAGAAATCCGCTTTGCTCTACAAGCGGTTGAAAAGGTTTTCCGCAGCAGGCGATGCCTATTATAAAAACAAAGATTATCTGAATGCCTTAAAAATGTATAAAAGACAAACACCTCAAAATAAAAGGAAAACAGCAAAAACATATGAAAGATTACAGGATATAGAGAAAGCCATGATTTTATGGAAAGAAATAGGTGACAAAAAATCAGTGGCAAGATGCACCAGAAAATTGGAAAAGAAAAAACAAACAAAACTTCAATTTAAATAGCCTGAACATCAGCCTGCCTTTAAAAAATGGGGAAAAGTCTATAAAGACCACATGGCAGGAAAGATCGTGGAAGCCAAACATGTGAAAAACCTCTAGGCTCCCACCATCTTGCGGAACAAAGTCTCTTTGGCAATATCCAGAATCTCAGAAGTCTCCTCAATATCAT
>DASRVI010000160.1:0-3670 GCA_035655135.1 Acidobacteriota bacterium
GACCTCTTTTAAAATGAAGAGCGCCTCTTTGATTTCTCTTTTTGAAAGAGCAATTTTTATTTTAAGAGTACGCTTGAATTCCTCTAATATAAAAGGAGAAACATAAAGCATAAAATCATGTTTGTTTGCTCTTTCAAGCAGTTTTGAGCACAATCCCTCAGCAGCAAACGCAGATATAAGAACATTTGTATCAAAGACTGCTCTCAAGAAACTTCCTTAAAAACGTCTTCGTCTGTAACTATACCTCTTTGCTTAGCCTTTGCTGTTATAGTCTTTCTGGCTTTTCTGAATCTTTCTTCCCAGAGATATGACCTTAAAGCCTGTTTTATTATTTCGCTTTTTGATTTTCCGGTGTTCCTGGAAGTAATCTCTAGTTTTTCAGCCATTTCTTCTGGAAAACTTACAGAAACGATTTTTCTCATTTATGCACTCCTGTATTACATTTTAATACTATTGTTTGAACAAAGCAAGGGGGAACAGCAAAAACATTGGCAATTTTTCTGGCTTGCTGCCAGCAGGTGAGGTCTTCGAACCGGGTGAGTTTGGGCATGCATGAGTAAGAGACGGGAATCGTTAATAAAAAATCTCATTGATTTCGTTTGTTGCGTTTGTTGCGTTTGTTGGGTTGGTTGGGTTATTTGAGTTTTCTGATTCTGTGTCTTCGCGATTCCACAACACAAAAATTTCTCTTCAACTCTCTCTCTTTATGATTTTTAAAAATCGTTTTTAATTCTTTATGTATAAGCTCAGTTTCGAAAGGCTTTCCTCTTAGACTCCGTTTTTAAACAGGCTTTAATATCATCAACTGTTAAATCCGGATAGTATTTTTCAATAATTTCATTAAAGGAAATTCCCTCCTGTATGAGTTCAATCACATCTTGAACTTTTATTCTTGTTCCCGCAATGCACGGTTTACCAAAATGTATATTCGGATCTATAATTATTCTCTTCTTTTCCATTACATGACTCCATTAAATTTCCCTGGGATTTATTTTATCAAGTTCTTTTATAAAAAGCTAATAGGATTAATCGCGTTGATTGCGTTATAAAAAAGCGAGAAAGGCGAGACGAGCGAGAAAGTACTGGATTCCCGCTGCTGCGGGAATGACACCTGCTACCCGCTTTCGCGGGCACAAGCTTCGCAAGTGCAGGCTCGAGCGGGAATGACATTTAGGGTTCATTGGGTTTGTTTGGAATCCTCTCTTTGTTCTTTTTTTTTATGATTTTCTATTTCCAATACATTTTTATGAATCAAAGTAGATGCTATTTGACCCGGACTTACATTAATTCCTTCCTTTTTCTTTAAATCTTCAGCAATCTTTTCAAGTTTTTCCCAATCTTTATCCAAAAGAGGGATTTTTTTCCGTCTTTTCGTCGTCCCTAACAAAGCAGGCCTTCCGCCACTTGAATATAATCGGTCTATAATAAACTGCCTCAGAAAAAATAAAGTGATTGGTCCCTGGCTTTTATCTATTTTGACTCCTGTGCTCTGTGCACCCAATGATTTCATAACATCACTGGTTTTAATTTTTCTTTGTTTTTGTGAAATATTTTTAATTGTTTTGGCCATCTTACTCACCTATACGAGTTTTATTTTAATCATACTCTCGAATTCTGAAGAATTCCCCATCAAACTCAAATACCACCTCTCCTTGATTTGTTTCTCGACCGAATCTATGCAAAAATTCCTCACAGTATTTCCTCCTTTGTCGCATTTTACTTTTTTTATGTGAGTGTTGCATTAGATTATTGAATCCGCCTATGTATACATTATTGTGGTTTTTTCCCTAAGTAAATCTTCGTCTCTTAACTCCTCTATATTTTCAATATCTCTCTTTAACCAAGTTCCGTCCGCAGGGGGCATTGTGGTTGATCCTCCTCCCATTATGGAGAGCAACAGGCTTGCTTCTTTGATCCATTTAATGAGATTTCTTATCTTATTTCCTTCTTTATCCTTATCAGGTATATATAGAGCAAACTGCTGTACAGAAGGAGGTATTAAAGCCCCCAAAATTTTCATTAAATCAATTTCTTTTTTACCATCTGCCATCTTTCTTCTCACTTACATTAATAATCTAAGACTTTTGACCCCATAAGTCAAGATAATATCAATCTATTTATCAGAAATATCACGTTTGTTGCGTTAAAAAAGCGAGAAAGGCGAGACGGGCGAGAAAGATTTGAGTTTATTGCGTTACTAGCGTTTGTTGGGTTTGGAGGAGCCATTTGTAAAAGGGAATGACCTTTATTTTAATATCATTTATATTATAGGAAGCTTCCTGAGTGAATGTGATGATCTCAGCCTCTTTAAGGGCCAACGCCTCACACGTCTTTACTATTCCATTTATCTCTCTATCTTTATTGGACTCCCCCAGTTCCCAAGTTGTCTGTACAGCTTTGATCTCTTTGTTTGGATCTTTGACCAAAAAATCACACTCTCCATTTGGATCACCATAGTGAACCTCTTGTCCTCTTCGTTTCAATTCCAGAAACACTGCATTTTCCAGCAGCCTGCCGGAGTCAATGGTTCCTACCTTTCTGGCTAATCCTGTATCTACCAAATATATCTTGGGAGGGTTGCGCCGTCTTTTGTAAGCCGAGGAAGTGAACAATCTTGTTTCAAAGACAAGCATGCTTTCTATAAAATAATTATAATAAGAATAAAGAGAGTCTTTAGAGAAAGGAAAACGTCCCTTATATTTTTTTTCAAATGCAGTCAAAGAAAATTTGGAAGAAAACGAAGAAAAAATGTTTTCTTTGAGGGTCTCAAGCAAAGGGATGTTAGAAATTTCATATTTCTCGACAAGGTCTTTAAAATACATAGCATCGAGATATTCCTCGATAATTTTCTTCTTTTTAAACCCGGAATCAACAAGAGATACTTCCGGAAAACCACCCCAAGTTAAATAATCAGATAGAGCCTTTTTTATCAATACTTTATTTTTACCGTAAATTGAAGATTCAAGGTCTAAGCCTTTGATTTGAAGATATTCTGAAAAAGAGAAGGGAAACACCTCTATCCCCCAAGCCCTTCCTCTTAAAGACGTGTGTATATTTCGAGGAGTGATTTTTGATGATGAGCCAGCCGCATAAATGGTGACTCCTTCTCTCTCTGTAATCCTTCTTGCGAATCTCTCCCATCCATCAATGTTTTGCACTTCATCTAAAAGGAAAAAAACCTTTTTTTTATCAATAAGATGAGGTTTCAGCTCAAAAAAGCTTTCTTTTATTAATTCCAAATCATCAAGTTCAAGATCTCTCAATCTCTCGTCTTCAAAGTCAATATAAAGTGAAGATTCTTTATTGTTTTGGAATATATCATAAAGGATAAAAGTCTTTCCGCTCCGTCTGACTCCATGGAGAATATTAACTTTTTTGAGATTGTCAGAAACAACCTTTGCGGATTCGATTATTTCTTTGCGCGGGACAATGCCTGTAATCTCATTGAGTATAAATTCTTCGTTAGTTTTGATAATGTCCTTTATTAATTCGGAGCCTAACATTTTTATCCTTATTTAAAGGACATTATAGAGAATTTTTGTCCTTATGTAAAGGATGTTTAAAACTGTGAAAACTGGGCACGGTTTATTGCGTTTGTTGCGTTATAAAAAAGCGAGAAAGGCGAGACGGGCGAGAAAGATTTGAGTTTATTGCGTTACTAGCGTTTGTT
>DASRVI010000161.1:0-7586 GCA_035655135.1 Acidobacteriota bacterium
GTCAAGTAAACTCTATCACGGTTTTGGAAAGGCTTCCGATCTAGCTTAATTAGTTGACAATTATCTGAAGATTTAGTATATTTTCTCAACTATACTGGTATATATTTTATTATCAATATTATCTATTACTGTTAAGTTCTAAGGATACGTGTTATGAAGACTTACATACCGAAAAAAAACGAGATTGAGAGAAACTGGTGGCTTATCAATGCTGAAGGAAAAATTTTAGGGCGGTTGGCCACTCAAGCAGCTGATCTGCTTCGAGGAAAAGGAAAGCCTCAGTATGTTGACTTTTTAGATTGCGGAGATTATGTAATCGTCATAAATGCAGAGAAAATAAAGATTTCTGGGAATAAATTAGCTAAAAAAAAGTATTATTCCCATTCAGGCTACCCCGGAGGAACAAAAGAGAAAACTTTAGGAGAAATGATGGAAAAAAAGCCGGAAGAAATCATTAGGAAGGCTGTCCGGGGAATGATACCCAGAAACAAGCTTGGTCAAGCCATACATAAAAAGCTTAAAGTTTATCGGGGGCCTGATCATCCGCATGAAGCACAAAAACCCGAGGAATATAAGTTTTAGGAGGAGTTTTGAGTTTAATACAATACTACGGTACAGGGAGGCGGAAGTCATCTGTTGCCAGAGTCTATCTGAGGCCAGGTAAAGGTGACATTTCATTATATGTCAATAAGAGACTCCAGCCATTTAAGGACTTTTTTTCACTGGAGAGTTACAGAAAAAAAATCAAGAAGCCGCTCCTATTGACAGAAACAAGTGATAAATTTGATCTTTTTATCAGAGTCAATGGGGGAGGACTCTCAGGGCAGTCAGAAGCCATAAGGCTCGGCATTGCCAGGGCTCTGGTTGAGTTCAATAAGGAGTTAAAACCTACATTAAAAGAGGCTGGTTTATTGACCAGAGATGACAGAGTGAAAGAAAGAAAGAAATACGGATTAAGAGGAGCTCGCAAGGCACCTCAGTATCATAAGAGATAAAAGACGGAGGAGCACAGTTGGTTTCGGTAAACATGAAAGAATTATTGGAGGCAGGTGTTCATTTTGGCCATCAGACGAGACGGTGGAATCCAAAAATGGAAGACTATATTTTCTGCCAGAGAAACGGGATTTATATTGTTGATTTACAGAAAACCATAAAGATATTTAAAGAGGCTCTGGATTTCATCAGCAATGTGGTTGAAGAGGGAAAAGAAGTGCTTTTCGTTGGAACCAAGAAGCAGGCTCAGGATATTATCAAAGAATACGCAGAGAAATGCGAAGTGAATTATGTGAATCAGCGTTGGTTAGGAGGTCTTTTGACCAATTTTGACCAAGTCAGACAAAGTGCTGAAAAGTTAGTTGAACTTGAAGAGATGAAAGAAGATGGGCGTTGGGATCTTCTTTTAAAGAAAGAACAGTCAAAGCTGGATAAAATTTATAAAAAGCTCCAAAAAAATATAGGCGGTGTAAAAAATATGAAAGAGCTGCCCGGAGCTATCTTCATCGTCGATTCAATAAAAGAAGAAATAGCTGTCGCTGAAGCCAGGAAGATCAACATACCTATTATTGCTATTGTTGATACTAATGGAGATCCGGATAATATTGATTTCCCAATCCCAGGAAATGATGATGCTTTGAGGGCTATAGAACTTTTTACATCAAAAATATCAGAGGCTATTGTTGAAGCAAAGAAAAAGCGCATTGAAAAGGAACTTATGGAGTCAGAAAAGGAAAAAGAGGAAGAAGAAAAGGAAGAGGCATCTGAGCCTTCTGAAAAAGAAGAACAAGAGGAGCCTCTCAAACCTGATGAATCAGAAAAACCAGAGGTTAAAGAGGCAGAAATAGAGAAGTCGAAATCAAAGGAAAACTCTGCAAAAAAAGATGATTCTGATTCTGAATCAAACCAAGAACCTGAATCATCTGAAAAGCCTGAGTAAGGAAAGGATTTCATAAAATGAAAATTACTGCAAAACTAGTCAATGAACTGCGTCAGCGCACCGGAATAGGGATGATGGACTGTAAAAAAGCCCTTCAGGAAACCGACGGAGATATTGAAAAAGCCATAATTTACTTAAGAAAAAAGGGTTATGACAGAGCCAAGGAAAAAATGGACAGAGAAACCACTGAAGGCATGGTTGGTTCATACATCCATTCAGACAACAAACTGGGAGTTTTAGTTGAAGTCAACTGTGAGTCTGATTTTGTGGCAAGGAATGAAGAGTTTAAAAAATTAGTAAAGAATATTGCCATGCATATTGCGGCAGCTGATCCAAAATATGTCACTTCAGACGAGATTCCTGAAGAAGTTATTGAAAAAGAAAAAGAGATTATACTTGAACAGTTTAAAGATTCAAAAAAACCTCCTGAAATTTTAGATAGGATTGTCCAAGGTAAAATGAAGAAGTTTTACTCTGAGGTTTGTTTGTGGAACCAGCCCTACATCAGGGACGATAAAATAACCATAGAAAAATTAGTATCCACCCATATCACCAAATTTGGGGAAAACATAAAAATAAAAAGATTTGCCAGGTTTTCAATAGGCAGATCTTAGAAATGAAAATGCCTAAAGAGAAACCGGTATATAAAAGAGTTCTTTTAAAACTTTCCGGTGAATCTCTTTTGGGAGATCAATCCTTTGGAATTGATGTTAAAGCAGCCCAGTCTATTGCTCAAGAAATCAAAGAGCTGAGTGCTTTAGGCGTTCAAGTCGCCATCATGATAGGGGCCGGGAATATTTTCCGTGGAATAAAGGGCCATCAAGTCGGGATAGATAGGGTTTCAGCTGATTATATGGGCATGCTGGCTACCATTATGAATGGGATTGCGCTGCAGGACATCATGAACAAAGAAGGCATATCTGTCCGTCTGGTTTCCGCTATTGAGGTAAGAGCGGTTGCCGAGCCGTTTATAGGGAGAAAGGTTATCCGGTATCTTGAGGAGGGAAAAGTGGTTATTTTTTCCTCAGGAATAGGAAGCCCTTATTTTACCACGGATACAGCGGCGGCCATGAGAGCGCTGGAAATAGATGCAGAAGTGATTTTAAAGGCCACCAAGGTGGATGGGGTTTATTCTTCAGATCCTGTGATTGATAAGAATGCCAAAAGATACAAGAAAATAAAATACCTAGATGTTCTAAAAAAGAATTTGAAGATAATGGATGCCACAGCTGTTTCCCTTTGTAAGGATAACGGATTGGCCATAATAGTATTTAATATAAGAAAAAGGGGGAATATCAAAAAGGTTGTTTTGGGAATGGATGTGGGTACAAAAATTTATTAGCTTGGATTGTTCATAAAAAAACGGATGTGTATAATAAGAAAAACCAGGAATGACCTATAAATTTATTTCATTAAAAGGATAAAACAATGGTCAAACAAGAATTAAGAGACTTAGAGAAAAAGATGAGTAAGTCAGTTGAGCATTTTAGAAAATCTTTGTCCAAGTTAAGAACAGGCCGTGCCAACATTAATATATTCGAGGATATTAAAGTGGATTATTATGGAGCCCAAACTCCGATCAATCAAGTAGCCACACTGGCCATTCCTGATCCAACTTTAATCACTATTAGGCCTTATGACTCATCAATGACTGAAGATATCGAAAAAGCCATCCGTGCTGCGGATTTAGGACTGAATCCTATTAATGAGGGCGAGATTTTAAAGGTCCCTATACCTCCTTTGGATGAGGATAGGCGGAAAGAGATCGCCAAGCGGGTGAAAAAGATGATGGAAGAGGAGAAGACCACTCTTCGGAATATGAGAAGAGATTCAAAGGAAATGATTGAAGAGATGGAGAAAGAGAAGGAAATTACTGAAGACGATAAATATTGGGGATATGACAAGCTCCAGGAAGTTTTAGATAATTATTACAAAAAAGTGGAAGAGGTTGCAGAGGCCAAGCAGAAGGAAATTCTTAAAATTTAAGATTTTTTCTTAAACCAGTTTTCAGTTGTTCCGAATTTTGTTCTTATGGAAACTCCCCAAGCCATGGCAGTCAAAATAAAGGAAAGAACAGCGCCAAAAATAGGAATACTGGTCAGCAGAGTTATCAAAATAAATCCCAGGAAAATCGAGAGCAGCAGAGAAGGATGTTTATTTCCCAATGATTTGGAGAGACTGTTTCCTGCAAAGTGAAAAAGAACCACATTCCCAAATACCTTAAACACCACTGCAAGCAGAATCAAAGAGAGAAGAATGGGAATTCCTATGATGAGAAAAGAAAGAAGAGCTGAAAACAAACAAAGGGCAATAAATATAACCAAACCCAATAGTCCTGTTCCTAAAATGGGGCCAAAAGATTCCTTTATCTGATCAGATGCATAATATATCTGCCGTGGGAGAGTAAGCGCTAAGACTATGGCAAGAATCAGCCAAATAAACGATGTAATCAGCTTGAAGATAAAGAAAAAAGGATAGAAACGGGATGAACTGAATATTCCCTTTGAAAAAACATCCTGGGGAGATTTGAAATAGATGGTATCTCCCTTGATGGTGACCCCTGGTTCTTTATTGAGGCTGCCTCCTATACAAACAACATCGGCCCCGATCAAAGAGCTGGATTTTAACTGGATATCTGATCCTATTCCCAGTACTGTTTTACCCACTTCCCCTTCCACTGTGATTGAACCCCCGAAAGAGACCACACTCTCTTTTATTTTACCTTTTATGATTATGTCGCCTCCAAATGAAAAAACATTGTCCTGAACTTCATCTTCCGCCACATAGATATTGTTTTTTATTGTGAGTTTCTCTTGAGCTAGCAGGGAAACAGGAAGTGATATCAAAAAAATTAGCAGAAAGATAGATAAAGGCTTAAGTTTCATCTCTTTTCTCCTAAAATTAATTTTTGTTTTATAGAAAATAGGATCATAACAGCAATCAAAATACTAAAGAACACTGTACCGATTTGGAATTCTGTGCTCACTGTGGGCATAAAAGAAAGGAAATTCTTGATAAAGAGGCCTATAAGTTGGATAAACATATTGATAAAAACAGATAAAGATTTAATAAATTTGATAGAGATTATTAAGGCCTCCTGGGATGAATGGATTAAGGACCGGAAGAGATTGATAAAGAGTTCTGTCAATCCTTGCTTTGAGAAAGCGAGAAATATGAAAGTGAGAATGGAAATAAATGCCACCGTGGCTGCCCCAGCTTGAAGCCATTCTGAGAGGGAGGATTTGATAGGTTTGATATTCGACATGACCTGTCTTGAGAATTCAGGAGGAGTCTTGTAAAGAGGGATTTTGGTGATAGCTTGGAGCATGATTTTTCTCTGCTCTAGGGATTCTCTGCATTTTGGGCATGAGTCCAGATGGGATTTGATTTCTGCTTTCCTCTGGTCTGATAGTTCTCCTTCAAGAAAAAGATATATTTCAGAAGGATTAATGCATTTCATATTTTTCCCTCCAGATGATTTTTAAGCAGTTCTTTAGCTTGAAAAACTCTGTTTTTGACTGTTCCTACAGGAAGGTTTTTGATCTCTGAGATTTCTTCATAGCTCAGTTCATTGATATGTCTGCACACAAACAGTTCTCTCAAGGGGGGTGGCAGGAGATCCAGGGCTTTTTCAATTTGTTTACCCACTTCTTTCAGCTCAAGCTCTTGATAGGCCTGTCTTTCATCTGATTCGACCTGAGGAGGAGTGTAAGCCTCATTTTCTTTGAGAGGGTGGTCCAATGATAAATATTCGATTCTTTTCTTTCTCCAGTGATCAATGATGTGGTTGGATGCTATTTTGAAAAGCCAGGTTTTGAATTTGTATCTGGGATTGAAGGTGTGCAGAGATTTATAGGCTTTTATGAATACTTCTTGGGTGAACTCAAGAGCCAGGTTATAGTTCCCGAGGGTCCGTCCAATATAATTGATAATTGGGTTTTGGTATTTTAGAACGATCATCTCAAAGGATTCATCATCGCCTTTAATTGTATTTTTTACAAGTTCTTTATCTTTTTTCATGGAGGAGGGTTAGTCCCCTAAATTAAATACGTTTTTTAAGTGTTATGGTTTTTGATGAATTTATTTTATTATTTCTACATCTTTTGGCAGATTCAATTTAAATGATTTTTCAGACAAATCAATGTTTATTTTAATGTCATAGAATTCGAATTCTTGTTTATTTCCCGCCCAATCATAAAAGGTTGCTTTTGTGATAAACAGAGATTTCTTGTCTATATCAAGAAGTATGAAATTTTCCATCTCATCATTTTTAGGGATTAGTTTGAGGTGATAGGTCTCTTTATTTTCAACAATCTCTTCATTTGTTTCAATAAAGTAATCTTGGGAAATATTTGTCTTTCCTGAGAGAAGAGACATAATATTTTGTCCTTGTTCTTCATCGGCTATATCTTGAACCAGGAGCTGATTATCTTCTATAAAATAATATTGGATTTTGTTTTCCATTAATAAAATTATTTTTTTCTCAGGTTGAGTGTAAGTCCATTTCATCAGGCCTGGTTTTTTATAAGTGACTTTTCCATATTCTTTAAGAGGAGTGGACACAGAAGAAGAATAATAGGCCTGTGTGAATTCGGCTTGAAATGAAAGGAGAGAACGGAGCTTCTGTTCAGTCTTCTGAGCAATATCCCCTGCGTTTTGGAAAAAGATAGAGAAAAAAAGAACAGCATAAATGATTACTGGTTTCATTTGGGCTCAATTATATCAAACAATTTGTCTGAGGTCTTGTTTTTTTAAACCATGTCTTTTAAATTGGATTTCTTTTTGTTATAAAGCCTATGATGCAGATCATTTATTTTGCTTCCTTTCTGGGATACATCATTTTACTGTTGGTGGTCAGCTTTCTATACTCCCGCCGCATGAAGAATATAGAGGATTTTTTCTTGGCCGGGCGAAAGCTACCTGGATTTTTAGTTTACTTGTCTTTGACTGCTTCATGGATTGGAGCCACTTCTACTTTAGTTTCAGTGGATGAGGCCTATGCTAATGGATTAAGCTCATTCTGGATCATGGGTTTTCCGGCTATGGCCACAGTTCTCATTTTTGCCTTTTTTCTGTCTTCTCGTATCCGTAAACTTCCTATTGTGAGTCTGCCTGACCTTGTTGAAATGCGTTATGGAAAGATAGTCAGACATATGGCGTCTCTGCTTATTGTTTGGTATATGGTGGTTCTGGCATCCAGCCAGATGGTAGCTGCGGGACGATTCCTTGGTCAATTTGTTGGCATCACTTACTTACAGGGTTTGCTTTTGGGATTGGGTGTGGTGTTGATCTATTCAGTTTTCGGTGGATTTTTCTCGGTTGTGGTTACAGACGGATTTCAATTCTTCTGTATTGCTGCAGGCATATTGGGACTTCTGGTTTTTTTGATTGGCTCCTATTCTTTTTCAGATGTTTGTTTCTTATCACAGAGTTATGGAAAAGCTGAATATTTCAATATATTTCATGATTTTGGAAGAAGTTTCTTAATCTTTATTTCATTCACTATGGCGTGGATTATCTCTCCTATTGCCTGGCAGAGAATTCAGTCTGCCCGGGATGAAAAAAGCGCTAAAAAGGGGCTTTTGGCTTCTTCAGCGACATTTTTTCTGTTTTATGGAGCTGTGGTTCTTATAGGGATATTTTCTCTAGCCTT
>DASRVI010000162.1:0-3826 GCA_035655135.1 Acidobacteriota bacterium
GGAGTGACATCCAGAAGAAGGACATCTTTAACATCTCCAGACATCACAGCTCCCTGTATGGCGGCTCCTGTAGCCACAACCTCATCAGGGTTCACTCCTTTATGGGGTTCTTTTCCAAATAGATCTTTGACCAGTTCCTGAACTTTAGGAATTCGGGTAGAACCACCCACAAGGATCACTTCACTGATATCTGAAGCTTTTATATCCGCATCATCTAAAGCCATTTTGCAGGGGTCAATAGTCTTTTTAATAATAGGTTCCATCAACTGTTCGAGTTTTGACCGGGTTAATTTGATCAGCAGGTGCTTTGGACCCGAGCTGTCAGCTGTAATAAATGGTAAGTTGACTTCTGTCTCTATAGTGCTTGAAAGCTCCATTTTTGCCTTTTCTGCAGCTTCTTTGAGTCTCTGAAGAGCCATTTTATCTTTGGTCAGGTCAATCCCTGATTCCTTTTTAAACTCCTTTACCAGCCAGTCCTGCACCACCTGGTCTATGTCATCACCACCAAGATGGGTGTCTCCGTTGGTAGATTTAACTTCCACAATACCTTCACCAACTTCTAGAATTGATATATCAAATGTGCCTCCTCCAAAATCATAAACCGCTATGGTCTGGTCTTTTTTCTTGTCCATTCCATAAGCTAAGGCAGCTGCTGTGGGCTCATTGATGATTCTTTGTGCATCTAAGCCAGCTATTTTAGCGGCATCTTTGGTGGCTTTTCTTTGACTGTCATTGAAATAAGCAGGAACCGTGATGATCGCTTTTTCTACTTTTTCACCCAAATAATCTTCAGCTGATTTCTTTAGTTTTCTCAATATCATAGCTGATAGTTCTGGAGGAGCGTATTTTTCGCTCATAGCCTCTATTCTCACATCTCCATTTTTAGCTTCTGTAACTTTAAAAGGAACCTGTTTGATTTCTTCAGATACTTCTTTATACCTGCGACCCATAAATCTTTTCACAGAATAAATGGTATTTTCTGGATTTGTGACTCTCTGACGTTTGGCAACTTGTCCGACCAGCCTTTCTCCTTTATCATTAAAGGCAATGACAGAGGGAGTTGTACGGCCTCCTTCTTCATTAGAAATAATGACTGGTTTATTGCCTTCCATAACAGCAACAACTGAGTTGGTTGTTCCTAAGTCGATTCCTATAATTTTTGGCATTTATAACCTCCGTTTTTCAATTTGATTAATATTAGTCTATTGTTAGTATAATATTTGAGTGAGATAATGTCAAGTATTTTTATAAAATGGCTATAAACAAAAAAGGCCTGTTCTAAAACAGGCCTTTTAAAATTCCACTGAATATTATTTATCTGGATCGATGATGAAATTTTCTTTCATCAGCAGCTGGACTTCTTCCCTTGCTTTTTTAATGGTTTCTTCTGCCATTTTATATCTTTCTTCTTCAGTAAGATCTAATCTAGCCACACCCTGTTCTATAGCTTTTGAGCCCACTTTAACCGCTTCTCTGGGGAAAACTTCCCATTGGTCCATATTTGGTATGATGTAGTCTTCATTAAGTCCTTTATCTTCTGCCACCTGTGCTAGTTCCTTGGCTGCGACAATGCACATCTCATCTGTGATTTTTTTGGCTCTCACATCAAGAGTTCCCCTGAATATTCCAGGAAAACCAAGAGAATTATTCACCTGATTTGGAAAATCTGACCTTCCTGTGGCCACAATGCGGGCCCCTGCTTCTTTAGCTTCCCATGGCCATATTTCTGGAATAGGATTGGCTTCAGCAAAAACAATGGCATCATCTGCCATTTGTTCCACCCATTCTTTTTTAATCACACCGGGTCCGGGCTTGGATGCTGAAATAAGCACATCCGCATCTTTCATGGCATCAGGGATGTCACCTTTAATCCCTTTGGCATTTGTTGTCTGGCAAATATGCCATTTCTCCTTATATTTCTCTTTTAAGGTTTCTTTGTCTTCGCGGTCTTTATGGAGGATGCCTTTTGAGTCTACCTGAATGATATTTCCTGGGGTGACTCCTGCTGAAATAATAAGACGAGCAATGGCTATATTGGCGGCTCCAGCACCTATGAGAGTTACTTTTATATCTTTAATGTCCTTTTTGACTATTTTCAAAGAATTGATGAGTCCAGCCACTGTAACACAGGCTGTACCCTGCTGGTCATCATGCCAAATAGGGATACGACATTCTTCCCGAAGAGTGTCCAGTATTTCAAAACATTTGGGATGGGAAATATCCTCAAGATTGACTCCCCCGAATGTGGGCTGAAGAATTTTTACCGTATTTATGATTGTTTGAGTGTCTTTGGTGTCGAGCATTATTGGAAAAGCGTCCACTCCACCCAAATACTTGTAAAGCAGAGATTTTCCTTCCATAACAGGGAGTCCGGCCTCAGGACCAATATCCCCAAGTCCCAAAACTCTTGTGCCATCTGATATGACCGCGACAAAATTTCCTTTATTTGTCAATTCATAGGCTTTCTCTATGTCTTTTTCTATCTCTCTACAAGGACTGGCTACTCCGGGTGTATACCAAATTGCAAAATCATTGACATCTCTTATTCTGCATTTAGGCAGAACCATAATTTTCCCTTTATAAAAAGGGTGTAACCTCATTGCATCCTTTGAAGGCTCTTCAGCCTTTGCCAGGAGCTGTTCAACTGTGACTTCTTTACTCATTTTATTGCTCCTTTTCTTTAGAGGTTTTATCTATAATGCCTCTATTTATTATTATAATTTTTAACATAAATAACTGACTTATATTAATGGGTAAATTATAAACTTAATGGTTTCTAAGTCAAGTTAATTATCACACTTATCGGTGCAGAAAACATCGTTCACTATCATTTTGACTGGGGCTTTTTGTGGCTATCATGGATAGACCCAATTCGTCGGCTTTTTCAATCACTTCTTTATCTCTTATTGAACCCAGGGGAAAGATAATGGAGGTGATACTGTTTTGAGCCGCAAGTTCCACAACATCTGGAAAAGGCATGAATGCATCAGAGGCCATAACGCAGTTTTCAGGACCATATCCTCTCCGAGAAAATTTGATGGAATCTTCTGCCGCATCTATTCGGCTTCTCTGGCCGGAACCAATCCCATGAACTTTGTCTTTTTGTCCAATGATAACAGCATTAGATCTGGTGAAACAGGCTACATTCCAGTTAAAGATAGCGGCTTCAATCTCATCTGAAGAGGGAGTTCTTTTAGAAACCACATCAATTTTATCAGGGGATGTTATTTGTGAATCAAATCTCTTTTGGACAAGAAGCCCCCCTGCCACTCGTTTGAATTCCAAATCATTATCTTTGCTTGGTTCAAGTAAAGAAGCGCCCATTTTGACTATTCTGAGAGGTTTTCGGGTTGAAAGCACTTCCAAAGCTTTTTCGGTATATCCAGGCGCATACACGACTTCAACCACTCTTCCTTTTTCAACGATGATTTCAGCCAATTTTTCAGTAATGGTGTAGTTAAACACATCAACACTTCCAAAATTGGATAAAGGATCACACTTCCATGACTTGATAAATACTTCTTCAGGACTATCCCCTATGGCCACTCCACTAGGAATCTCATGTTTGATAAGAACACATATTTTTTTGTCTTTATAGATAGAAGAAAGTTTTCTCGCTAACCTCTGACCTAAATCCATATCAGCGACATTTATATAACTCAGCCCTTTAGACCCCTCTTTGAGAACCTCAAGAGTGGCCATGTTGGGACCAGAGGCGCCCTGTTCCTGATAAAAAGCACCAGGGTATCCTGGATTTTCTCCGTATCTCATGGGAATTTTTTTTATAAAGCTTGTTTGTCCCATGTTTATTTTTTCTGGAAATTCT
>DASRVI010000163.1:0-2472 GCA_035655135.1 Acidobacteriota bacterium
AATTCAATTATCCAAGTGATTAGGGAGTGAGGACTTCTTTTTTTAAGGTGGCTTTTTGAATCCGGTCCTCCATTGGAGTTACCCCAATTCCAGGTCCTTGAGGCACTTTGATCATTCCCTGTTTTGTGATATCCACAGGCGGTTCGATCAAGTCTTGAGCAAAATACCTGCGGCTGGCTGAAATATCATTGGACAGCTTAAAGTTGGGAAGAGTGGCTAAATGAATGTTGTGAGCTCTTCCAATGCCGGATTCCAGCATCCCACCGCACCATACAGGAATGTTTTTGGACTCACAAAAGTCATGGATTTTTTGAGCCGCCACAATGCCCCCCACTCTCCCCACCTTGATGTTGATGATATCAAAGCTTTTCATCTCATAAGCCTGGCGAACGGCATCCAGGGACACCGCACTTTCATCCAGACAGAGTGGAGTGTGAATCTTTTTTTTCAGCTTGGAATGAGAGAGCAGATCCAGAGACGGAAAAGGCTGCTCAATAAGTGCCAGGTCAAACTCATCCAGCTTTTGGAGCCTTTCTATATCTGCAGATGAGTAGGCACAGTTGGCATCAACTTGTAACAGGATATCCGGGAATTCTTTTCTCACTTGTTCAAGGATTTGGATATCCCATCCGGGTTTGACCTTTAATTTGACTCGGGGATATCCCTGGTCGAGAAAATCCTCGATCCTATTAACAAGGTCATAGACCTTGTCCTGAATCCCGATACTGACCCCGGAGAGGATCTCCTTCTTTTCTCCTCCATAAAGTTCTCGCAGGGATCGGCTCTCTTTTTTGGCTCTCAAATCCCATAAAGCCAGCTCGAGCCCGGCTTTAGCCATATTATGGCCTTTGTATTTTGCCGAAGCCTGGTGAAATTCAATGGGCTCGCTAATGGATTCGGAAAAAATAAGAGGAGCGAAGATTTCCTTGACCATGACCCAGGAAGTGGATGTGGTTTCATAACTATACAGAGGGAGCTGATCAGCGGTGACTTCACCATAGCCGCAGAAACCCTGAGAAAATACTTTAACCAGGATAAATGTCTTTTTCTCTTCCCGTCCAAAACTGGTCTCAAAGAAATGCACATAAGGCATTTCCAAAAGCAAAAGTTCTAATCGTTCTATATCCATCATAATATATAATATAGAACCTTTTTATCCAGTCAATCAAAATCATTTGTTAATGGAAAGATCTTTTTGAGAGAGATTCGTGGGTTAAAAAAATAGGGAAATGGATAAACCGGACCCAATTTAATTAGAAGGCTTCATCAGCCATGATGTAAAATCCAGAGGTTCCTTTGCCCCATCCTTGATCTATTCTAATATTAGTCCCCTCTTTAGGGACAACCAAAAAACGGAGTCCAAAGCCCACTGAATATTTAACACTATCCAGGCTCAATTTCCCAAGGCGGTCTCCCAAATCAGCGGCTCCGGCAAACACCACCATTCCTAACCTTTTCCAGACCTTGAGCCTCAACTCTGTCTGGATGACTATCATGGACATGTCTCTATATCGCCCTGAGTAATAGCCCCGCATGACCATTTCTCCCCCAATTTCAGACATATGCCTGAAGGGTGGAGAACCAGAAACTAACTGAATAATGGCTTGAGCCGCAAACACATGAGACTCAGTCACTGGAAAATATTTTCTGAGGTCTAGTTTGCAAGAAGTGAATTTAAAATCACTTCCCAAAGTCGGAGAGTAAAAATCCATGGTCATCTGGAAATAATTGCCTTTATGCGGAAAGAATATCTTATCCCGTTTGTCCCAATTGAGAATAAATCCCAGTGAAGACAGCTTCCCTCCCTCACTCCCTGTGACCAGACCTTTGGAGAGTTCTCCATCAGGATCATATTTTATGATTTCATAATTCTCATATTTGTATTGAGCTCCCACGTAAAATCTCTCTTTATGAAGGATTCGTCTCTGTATGGATAAATCAAAATTAAACATACGCGGGGTGTAATCTTCTTCGGCTTCATTTGGAGTTTGATTCCCTATGCCCCAGTATTTACTGGGAAATTTACTGGTTTTTAAGTACAGCTTGACGAAATAATTTTCCTTTTTTAAATACAGCTCTGGTTTCAGCTCTATTCCATACTGTTTTTTCTGGGTGTAATAAGCTTGAAAATACAGGGAAGAAGGTCTTGTTTCTTCAGAACTATTTTGAGGCCTGTAAGTGATAAGCCCTCCCACACCACCTCCCCACTTTGTTTCTGGCTGATAGAAAGCAATGGGAAGAACCACCGCGCTGGTCCTTTTGTCTTTCTTCTCTTTTTTTTGTTTTTTCTCAATTCCTAAGCTTGTCTGGGACGTAGAAATGAGAATTAAAAACATAAAAACCAAAACAAGAAGAGGTGTTCTCTTCATTTGTCCTCCTTCTGCGGTCATAAACCTAGCTTTTTTTTTGAATAAATCAATGTTCTTAACAAAATACATCAAAATGAAAAAAATTTCATTCGAATTTTTTATT
>DASRVI010000164.1:0-2537 GCA_035655135.1 Acidobacteriota bacterium
CTTCTGTATCTTTTTTTGTTCCCCCCGGAAATTCCAGACCCCATTTGGCAGCTGTCTCAAAAGAAGCCAAGGAAGCTCTTATTTTTACTCCTAATAGTTCCACTCCTACCAGTGAGACAGAAATATCCGCATTTATAACCACACCTTTATCCAGAATTCGATCAACCAAATCAACCAAAGTGGCAGAATCGTTCATGGTTTGTACTTCCATATTTCCTCCTCCTTAATCTTTGATCTCTCAAAGCAAAATATTAGGTGTTCATTCTGCCTCATGATCATAAGTATCCATCCGCTTGCGCAGTCCTTTTCGTTTAAAACTGATCAAATTACCTTCTGCATCCACCATAACTTCATAGATCCCTAATATATCCATTTGGTCAGGAATAGAATGTTTTTCTACCATCTCTAAAGTCACTTTCCAATGTGAATTTTCGTTCTCCACTCCTAAAGCTGTGGAAAGATCAAGGCCAGTAAGGGAACTTAATTCTTTTGAAGCTTTCTCTACTATTTTTATCACTCTCACACCCATTTTATCTCCTCCTTGAATTTTTTATACTCATATTATTTTCCCTGCTGCTTTTTTTTCTGTTCATACTGACGGATGGCTTCCAATTTTTCTAACAATTCAGCTTCTTTCTTTTTAAACATCTCTTCTTCTATCTCCTCCATTTCATACTGCATTTGAAGTTCCATGAGGTTCTCCTGAATTTTTGATTTATCCATCAGATCAGATTCAGCCATATCTCTAACCTTTCCCCCTAACCAGGCTATGCCTTTTACAGGAATTAGAAGGGGACATAATAAATCAATCAATCCCACTTTTACCCTCCTTCAATTCAATGACCAACTCTACAAAGTTGCAGGGAGGAACGGGACCGACATAAGTGAAGCGCATTCTCTCTTTGTTAACCGAAGCAAACTTTTTTATTTTTTTGTCGAAATCTTTGACTCTGTTTTTTTCCACTAAAAATGAAGTATTCGTGATCATTTTATCTCCAAAAGTCTTATTTAAGCGCAGCTCACAATACAGTTCATTGAAAGCTCTAATAATCCCTTTTTCTTCAGCATGCCTCTTTTCGTCAAGAGTATTTTTCAAAAATGTTCCCAGCTTTATCCTTTCCTTATAGGATTGGTTGAATCCCTTAGATGAAATTTTCTGTTTAAGTTTCTGGATCTCTTTATTTTCAGCTATGATCTCTTGGAAGATCAAATCCATATTTATCCACACAGCCTTGAGGCCTAATTCCACTTTATTCTGCAATCGGTCCAAAAGATCCTTTATTTCTGAATACCGTTCCTTCAGGACTTCCTTTTTTATCCTTTCTCCTGAACTCCGGGAGTCATTCCCTACGGCTACAGTTCCGAATTTAACGGGTAAGACAGTTTGCTCCTCCATAAAATTTTCGATGACTTTCATATGAATGAGGGTATTTTCTCGGGAGACAGGATATTCTTTAACCAGAGTATCACTGACCAAAGCTGTAGTATCTTTATAAACCAAAGAATGGACCACATTCCCATTGTTTCCTATTCCCTTAATTGGGTATTCTTTTTCTTCCATAGTATCCATGATGCCGTAAATATATTTGCCCTCTACATTCAATTTCTATCCTCCTTTATACTCCCCCACTTAATGAATATGTTGACAAAATTATAAGGAGGGGAGGGTCCTATATATTTAAATTTAAAACGATTTTTATATTTTTCTGATAAGACCGTTACTAAATCGTCAAAGCCTGGTTCCTGCCTCTTGTCAATCAAAAACGCATAATTAAGGATCATTACATCTCTCAGAATATCGTTTCTTACATAATCAACACTTTGTGACTTTAAAGGAAGAATGATTTTTTGTGCTTCGTTTTCTCTTTTTTCATCTAAAGCTTTTTTGACTTCTTCGCCCACGGAAATACTTTCATCTAAAGAAATATTTTTTTTCTTTTTAAGGTTATTTATTAATTTATTAAGATTGTGATCAGCCTTGGCAATTTCATTAAAAACACGGTTCAAATCCAGCCAGAAAGCCTTGAGTCCCATTTCCACCTTATTATCCATAGCCCTTAATAAATTTTTAAACTCATGATATCTTTTCATCATAAGATTTCTTACTTCTTCAGCACTGGAAGCAATAGTTCCAAAACGAACAGGAAGAGCCGTATAATTTTTTATAACTTCTTCTATGACTTTCTGGTGGGACAGCATATTACTTCTGTTTAATCGAATTTCTGCCATGGGAACAGGACTTATCACACAGCTTAAATCCTTATAACTCAGTGTATGAACTTCATCTCCTCTCCTGCTTATCCCCAAGCTGCCGAAGCTGCGAAAGGATGGTTCTTCGATTATGCAGTACAGATAAATGTTTTCATAAGACATACTTTTATCCTTTAAAATGCAGAACCATTATTAAATATACTGATCACAAAATCACTCTGATTATTACCTTTTTCAATAGTTTTTTTATCATGGCTGTAACAGTCAATCAATAGTTTATAAGCCTTCTGGATTTCCTCAAATTCCTTTTGAGCTTCAGGTTTGTG
>DASRVI010000165.1:0-4873 GCA_035655135.1 Acidobacteriota bacterium
CCACCTTTCCGCCTACAATGGTGTAGAGAACTTCAGCTTCCAGTATCTCATCTTCAGGAACTGTCATGATGTCTTTGGACAGCACCGTGATATCTGCCAGCTTACCTGGAGCCAGAGAACCCAGCACATCTTCCTGAAAAGAGGCATAAGCCCCGTTTATGGTGTAGGAGCGCAGGGCCTGATCCCGGGTCATTTTTTGATCCGAATAAAAAAGTTCGCCGTTTTTCATCTCGCGGGTCACCGAAGCGTGAAAGCATGGGATGGGGTCCACATCTTCGACCGGGGCATCGGTCCCGTTGCAGATCACAGCGCCTGTGTTCATGAGCTTCTGCCACACATAGGCCCCTTGTTCAGCCCGCTCTTCTCCCAAGCGCTTAAACACCCAGGGTCCGTCAGAAGTGCAGTGAATGGCCTGCATAGAAGCGATCACACCCAATTCTCCAAACCGGGGGATATCTTCAGGATGGAGATGCTGGGCGTGCTCTACTCTCCACCTCAGGTCTTGTTTGTCCGGATGTGCTTCAAACGCCTTCTCATAGATATCCAGCACTTCCCGGTTGGCCCGGTCCCCTATAGCATGGATGTTGAGCTGAAAATCATTCTCAATAGCGATCCGGGCGGTCTTCTGGATGGTCTCCACCGGAGTGGTGTTCAGTCCGGTGCTTGAAGGAAGGTCTTTATAAGGCTCCAGCAGCCAGGCTCCATGAGCGCCCAGGGCTCCGTCTATGAGCCGCTTGATGGACCGGACAGTCAGATGATGATCTCCCACTCCTAAAAGCCTGTACTCAGAAAGTTTTTCCAAAGTGAGCGCATCGTTTCCTTCACTGATCATGACATAAAGGCGGATGCCCAGTTTTCCCTGCTCGGCAAACTCTTTAAAAAGATCAATGGTGCTGAAGGAAGAGCCCGCATCATGAAGAGAGGTGATTCCTTTAGACAAGCATTCTTGGTCAGCCAGCTCAACCACCTTTCTCCGGTTTTCCTCTTCCTGCTCAGGGGTTCTTTGTTCTAGAGAAGTGTAATAAGCGCTCCGGACCAATCCCTGTGCAGTCTCTCTAAAAGTGCCAATGGGATTTCCTTCCGGGTCTTTGACTATCTCTCCGCCCTCAGGGGCTGTGGTCTCTTTTGTCACTCCGGCCAGCTCCATGGCTTTGGCATTGACCATGCAGGAATGCCCGCTGGCATGGGTGAGCATCACTGGATTCTCAGGGCTGACTTCACTCAGAGCATCATGATAAGGGAGTCCATCTACATTGGGCTCAGGGGTTTGCTCCCATTTTTCCTGATGCCATCCTCTGCCCAGGATCCATTCACCTGGTTCTGACTTTTCAGCTTCCTGTTTCACCATAGAAACGATTTCTTCCCAGCTTTCGACATGCATCAGGTCCAAAGACATGGCTGCCTGTCCGATGCTGGTAAAATGAGCATGGCTGTCAATAAAACCAGGGACAGCCAGCTTTCCATCCAGGTCTATGACCTCGGTGTTTTCTCCAATATAGGCTTCAATTTCTTCTTCGTCGCAGAGAGCTTGGATTTTTCCGCTGCTTACGGCCACAGCCGTGACTTCCGGCTTTTCCTCATCCAGGGTCACGATCTTTCCGTTTCTCAGCACAAAATCAGCTGATTCTTCAGCCGGCGCACACGCGAAAAAAGAACCCAATAAGCAAATCACTAAAGCTAAAATGAAACTTTTTAGATAAGATTTTTTAAACACCATTAAACTCCTTTCTTCCTGGGTTGTTTATAAAAAACGCTCATTTCTTCCTTGAATCCAGTTTAAATTAAAAAAAGAAAAGTTTAAAGTTTTTTTTCACCATCATCATCCTCCTTTGATTATTCACGAGTCTAACCTGGATTATTCACGAGTCTAATTTTAATTTGGCTCTTCACATTAAAAATAGATTCTGTTAGAATTCATTCTCACTGAATAGAGGAATCGTTAAAACGAGGTGCCTCAAGGACAGCGTATGAACAAAGACCCAAAAACAAATTCAAACAGCGTTGACTTCAGAAAAAAGCTGCGCATCAATACCGTGCAAAGAGTGAAGTTCAGAACAAATGCCTCAAAAACTAATTCCCTTATTCACGGTCAAGGATTTTCTCAGAACATCAGTGAAAACGGGTGCTGCCTCTTTCTGGACAGAGAAATTCCTGAAGGCTCTTTAATCGAAATCACATTCGAAAGATTCGGGAACAACAATCATGATGTGAAAATCATCGGAAGGGTCATCTGGCAGAAGGACTTTCTTTCCGGGGTGAAATTTCTTTGTGATGCCTAAGATTCAAGAAGCATTTTTATGAAAAAAGATTTTCTTTAAGCGAATGAGAAAAAAACTTTGGACTTTTTCAAAGACAGCTCGATTGGTTTTCTGTTTGCTGTTGATAACGATTCTCTCTGGGCTGTTTCAAGGATGCGGGGAAAGACCTCATAAAAAAGAACGGGGTTTCCAAGTTTCAGAAGCGACCATCCAAGATATCCACAGCGCTTATCTCAGCGGAGAGATGACCTGCCAGGAACTGGTTCAAACTTATTTGGACCGGATCAAAAAATACGACAAAGATAAAAAATTAAACTCCATTGTGTTGGTCAATCCAAATGCATTGACCAGAGCTGCGGAGCTGGACAAGGAACTTCAGAGCACCAAAAAACTGCGTCCTCTCCACGGCATACCGGTGATCGTGAAAGATAACTACGAAACCCATGACCTTCAGACCACGGCTGGTTCAGAAGCCCTGAAGGGTTATATTCCCCCTGATGATGCTTATCAGGTCAAAGCCCTGCGGGAGGCTGGGGCCATTGTTCTGGCAAAATCCAACATGGCTGAATGGGCTTTCAGCCCTTATGAGACCGTGAGCTCTATCCTGGGATTAACCCGGAACCCATATGACTTATCTCGCGTTCCGGCCGGCTCTAGTGGAGGAACCGCTGCAGCTGTGGCTGCCCATTTTGGGACCGTCGGTCTGGGCACAGATACAGGAAACTCCATACGAGGACCTTCAGCTCACTGCTGCCTGGTGGGAATCCGCTCCACCATGGGACTGACCAGCAGGGACGGGATCATTCCTCTTTACCTGAGAAATGATATCGGAGGGCCCATGACCCGGACCGTGGAAGATGCGGCCCGAGTTCTGGATGTTATTTCAGGTTATGACCCTGCAGATCCTGTCACTGAACGATGCCGGGGGAAAATCCCAGAGACCTATACTGATTTTCTGGATAAAGACGGTCTTAAAGGAGCCCGGATCGGGGTGTTCCGTGTACTGGCTGACCGGGCTTCTTCAGACCCCAAGGTCAAAGCTGTTTTTGAAAAAGCCCTTCAGGACATGAAGGAGCAGGGAGCTGAAATTGTGGATCCTTTTGACATCCCTGACTTTGGCAAGCTTTCACGAGATCTGTGGTGCGATACTTTCCGCCATGACCTCAATCAGTATTTGGCTTCAGTGAGAGATAAGGCACCTGTCCAGAGCCTAACAGAAATTTTCAATTCAGGAAAGTTTCTCAGGTCAGTCAGGGACCGGATTGAGAGAGCATTGGAGGTGCCTTTGACTGATGAGCCGCAGTGCAAGGACCTGTATCATGAACCCCGAAACATCAAATTCCGGGAAGCGGTGCTTAAGGCTATGGAGGACCAAAATGTGGATGTGCTTGTGTATCCCACATGGGGCAATCCGCCCCGGAAGCTGGGTGATATGAGAAGTCCGGCTGGAGACAACAGCCAGCTGATCCCGCCTCATACCGGACTCCCGGCCATCACCGTTCCCATGGGATACACTTATAAAAAGCTTCCTGCAGGGATTCAGATAGTGGGCAAGCTGTTTGGAGAGCCGGAGCTGATTAAAATCGCCTATGCCTATGAACAGGCTACCCAGCACCGCCGACCTCCTTCCGGATTCCCTGAAATTAGGAAATAATTTAGCATTAAGAAATCAGACATGAAAAAAAAATCATTTAATTTCAGAGCTTTCATTGCGCTGACCATATTTTGGTCCTTCATCATAGAGGCTTTCTCTGGCCTAGTTCTCTACACAGTCCCTTCAGGAAGAGTGGCGGACTGGGCCAACTGGACCTTTCTGGGATTCACTAAAGGCGATTGGGAAACCATCCACACCATTTTTGGTTATGTCTTTTTGATTTTTGTCTGCATCCATCTCTACTATAACTGGCATTCCATCCTGCCCTATATCAAAAGAAGGGTAAAAATATACACCAAAGCAAGAATTGAGTTTTATGTTTCTCTCCTGGTGGTCCTCCTCATAATGGGGGGAACCATTGCCAGCCTTCCTCCTTTTAGCTCGGTTATGGACTTGGGTTCTCTGATCAAAGACGCTTGGCCGGCCAATAAAGACCAGCCTTTTCTAGCCCGGGCTGAAAAGCTTTCTTTTGACCGGTTTGTGCAAGAGCTGGGGTTGGAGACAGAAAAAGCAGCTGCGTTTTTAGAACAAAAAGGGATCCAGGTTCATGACCCTCAGGATTCGCTCAAAAAAACCGCAGACCTTAACCGGACTTCTCCTTCCCGGATATACAAACTCCTGAAGGAAATCATCCCTCCCGAAAAGCAGATCCCTGCGCCCAACCTCCTCCTCCGCTACTAAATTGGGGACCTAAATTGGGGACGGTTTATTCATTTACCCTATTTTTATCCGATTTTTGTCTTTATTTTTCTTTTTCTTTGGCCTTCCTGCCTTCTTTTTTCTCAAAGTTCTTCCGGTTATTTTTTCTAACTTAGTTATGAAGTCATCGTCTCCTAATGGCCTTCCTGTGTTCTCATGTTTTCTAAATTTATCAATATCTTCCTCACTTTCCTCTTTCTTAAGATAAGAACTCCAATCTTTGATCTGAGAAGTAAGATAAAAATCAGTCAATATTTTGTCC
>DASRVI010000166.1:0-2121 GCA_035655135.1 Acidobacteriota bacterium
AGCTTTATCAAAAGAGACTGCTGTATTCTCCGGGTTCCTTATGACTATGACTTCTTCTCTCATCCTTTTGATGGGGTTATCATTTCAAATGGTCCCGGCAACCCGAAAATGGTTAAACAGGTCATTAGCAGTGCTGAAAAATGCATAGAAAAGGAAATCCCCACTTTTGGAATATGTTTAGGAAATCAAATATTAGCCTTAGCTGCTGGAGCCGACACCTACAAACTAAAATACGGCCACAGAAGCCAAAATCAGCCCTGCCTTCGAGTCGGCACCAGACAGTGCTACATTACCTCCCAGAATCACGGCTTTTCTGTCAATACCCACACACTGCCTCCTGATTGGCTTCCTTGGTTTATTAACATCAATGACAACACCAATGAAGGGATCAAACATAAAAAGCTGCCTTTTATGTCCGTCCAATTCCACCCCGAGCATTCGCCCGGACCTGTGGATACAGAATTTATTTTCGACCAATTCTTAGGAGTGCTGAAATAGTGAAAAAAATACTTCTTCTCGGAAGCGGCGCCCTGCAAATAGGGCAGGCAGGCGAGTTTGACTACTCTGGAAGTCAAGCCATCAAAGCGCTCAAGGAAGAAGGGATAAAAGTGGTCCTTATAAATCCGAATATCGCCACCATTCAAACCTCAGATTATTTGGCAGATAAGATATACTTCCTTCCCGTCACTCCTTATTTTGTGGAAAAAGTCATCAAAAAGGAAAAACCAGAAGGAATACTGCTGAGTTTTGGAGGACAAACCGCTTTAAACTGCGGAGTGGAGCTGCATCAAAAAGGCGTCCTTAAAAAATTTAGGGTCAAAGTTCTGGGTACTTCAATAAAATCTATTATGGATTGTGAAGACAGAAAATATTTTGTAAAACGCCTTAAAGAAATCGGCTTGAGCATTCCCCGAAGCACAGCAGTCAGCTCTGTGGAGCAGGCTCTCGCAGCCGCTAAAAAAATTGGATATCCTGTCATGGCAAGAGTCGCCTATGCTCTAGGGGGTCTGGGCTCAAGTCTTTCCTTCAATGAACAGAGCTTAAAGAACCGGACACAAAAAGCTTTTTCCTTTACCTCTCAAATCTTAATAGAAGAATATCTGGAAGGATGGCAGGAAATTGAATATGAAGTGGTTAGAGACAACCAAGATAACTGCATAACTGTTTGCAATATGGAAAATTTTGATCCTATGGGAATCCATACAGGAGAAAGCATTGTGGTGGCTCCTTCTCAAACCCTTACTGACCGTGAATACCATCGGTTGAGAGAAATTTCCATCCGGGTCATCCGTCATCTGGATATTATTGGAGAATGCAATATCCAGTTTGCCCTTAATAAATCCCAAGGAGAATACAGGATCATTGAAGTCAATCCCCGCTTATCCCGAAGCAGTGCCCTGGCATCCAAAGCCACTGGATATCCCCTCGCATTCATTGCCGCCAAACTTGCCTTAGGATATTCGCTTATCGAACTTCCTAACTCCATCACAAAAAAAACACAAGCCTGTTTTGAGCCGGCTTTGGATTATGTGGTGGTTAAAATACCTAGATGGGACCTTACTAAATTTAAGAGGGCATCAAAAAAAATTGGAAGCGAGATGAAAAGCGTGGGTGAAGTGATGGCCATAGGAAGAAATTTTGAAGAAGCTTTGCAAAAAGCCCTAAGAATGCTGCAGGTCGGGATGTACGGACTGGTGTGCAATGATATCCATTTTAAAAACCTAAAAACAGAACTTAAAAATCCCACTGACCAACGGATCTTTGCTATTGCTGAAGCCGTGAAAAACCTTCCTATAAAAAAAATCCACTCTTTTACTCAAATAGATCCTTGGTTTTTGTATAAAATCAAACACATCGTCAACCTGTACCAAGAACTCAAAAAATACCAGCTAGTGAATCTTCCTAAAGAACTCCTCATCGAGAGCAAAAAGCTGGGCTTCTCTGACAAACAGATTGCCATAATATATGGAAAAGAAGAGCTGGCTGTCCGGGAGTTAAGAAAAAAACTCTCTGTTTTTCCCTTTATTAAACAAATCGACACTTTAGCTGCAGAGTATCCAGCTCAAACTAATTACTTGTACCTTACTTACAACAGTATTGAAGATGACATTGACTTCAAGG
>DASRVI010000167.1:0-4421 GCA_035655135.1 Acidobacteriota bacterium
CTCCTGTTTTAGGAGTTCCTCTGGTTCTTTTATTCAACACCATTGGTTTGAATCCCATCGTAGCCCTGGCTGGCATGAGCATCATCTGGCCCCTTGGAGATGCCCTTCCCCCCACAGCTATCATCGGCCGTTTGGCTAAGGAGACTGTCAACATGAAGGAGCCATATTTAAAAATGCTCCGACATTGTATTATTCCCGCCGTAATCATAATGGTTGTGGGCATACTCATGGTCATTTACAGCAAGAAACTGAGTTTTCTTACTATGTTATAATAAACCTGAAAAGTTCAGGTAAGGAAAAAGAGAGTGATAATGGTTACTTTTTTGTACTATATTTTGAGTGCTTATATTGCCTTTATTATTGTTTGGAACCTGGTTAAGAGCAAAAAATGGCAGGATGAACTTCTTTATATAATCATCCTCATTCCATTTATTCTGCGCATACTGCGTCTCAAATAAGACCGAGAAATGAAAAAAATAAAAACCCCTACCATAAGAAAATCAATATTCATTTCGTTCGGCTTGATGGTGATCATATCTTCTGGAATTAATTTTTATAAAAGCCGGCATATGAAAGAGCCTGTGGTGATGAGTCCAGGAGTTACCCAAGTCAAGAGGTTGGGTCAGTATTTTTCTGGAATCGCAGGCACAATAAATGACTCTCATGTTTACCTACTGGAAGGAGAACAGCCAGGAGGAACCATTTTGGTTTTGGGAGGAACTCATCCTGAGGAGCCTGCCGGACGTCTTGCTGCATGGATTTTTGTTGAAAACGCCATGCTGGAAAAAGGCCGACTCCTGGTCATCTTATCAGCCAACAAAAGCGGTTCCACAGTAACCAGGTTAGGAGGAGCTTACCCTCCTGACTACACCATCCCCACGCCTTGGGGAGAACGAAAGTTCCGAATGGGAGACCGCTGGTCTAATCCTCTCGACCAATGGCCTGACCCAGAAGTTTACATCCATTACCCCAGTAATCAAGAGCTAGCCTATGTAGACATAAGAAATTTAAACCGCACCTTTCCGGGCCGTCCTAATGGAACACTCACTGAAAAAACCGGTTTTGCCATTACCCAACTTATCCGCAAAGAAAAAGTCGACATAGTCATTGATCTTCATGAAGCAGAACTTCAGTATCCTGTCATAAGCACTATTGTGGCTCATGAACGAGGTCAAGACCTGGCAGCCATGGCTTCTATGATGATTTCAGGCACTGAAGATTTTAACATTGGCATGGAAAATTCGCCTCCAGAACTCCGAGGTCTTTCACATCGAGAAATAGGTGACCACACCCAAGCTGTCTCCCTTCTTCTTGAGTCCCCTGAACCCATGCTGGACGCCTGCAGAGGGAGGACAGATAGAAAATTACTTCTTGATGGAAAGGATGAATTTCTGGTCAAAGCCTACCAGCATGGTCTGCTGTTTGAGAAAATCGATAAGAATGGATGGCCCATTAAAAAAAGAGTAGGAAGACACACTTCCTCAATCCTTCAAATTACAGAGCTCTGGACAGCTGAACACTCTGACAAGGAAATCATTATCAACAATGTCCCCAAATATTCCCAACTCATAAAAAATGGAGTGGGGGTCTATCTTCACAATCCAGCAGAGGCTCCCCCGGTTCGTCTGGAATGGGAATAAAAACCATATAATATCATCGCAGCCATGACCACAAAGTAGATTAAAGCTACCACTAAAAACGCCCAAGATTCCTCTTTAACATATTCATAAACAGCGCCTTTTCCTGGCTCAGGAAGCGACACAGGATCCCAGGGAAGTCCATAAGCCTGCACAATTCCATTGATATAAAGAAGATGGATCACAGGATATCCTTGAGCCGCCATCTCAAATACAAGCCCTCTTCTCTCCGGAGGTGGAAATCTTTTGATATTTGTTAGTCCTGGTTTTAATTTCAGGACATCTGAATCAATTCCCAGACCAGAATAACTTCCGCCAATATTGATAAAAGCAGCGATCTCTTCCTCCCCACTATGCTGTTTGAAAATAGCTATTTTCTGCTCCACATTCCTCTTTAAATCAGATTGATAGACAAACGTTACCCCGCTTTTTCTAATGGTCCTTAAAAGTTCAACGCGGCCTTCAGGGTCCATGCCCTCACCAAGATCGTTTTCTCCTCCTATAGAAAAAGCTGCTGGTTTATAGCTGAAAATATTTTTTTCTAACAGACAATCATGAATGATTAACCAATGGAACTTTAGATCATTGGCTCCCCACTGGGAAGCACCCAGTGAACCAATAAAAACCACCTTGAGGTCCATAACATGCGCAGCAGAGAATACAGCAATGATCAAACCCGGAAATGAACCTGATGCTTCCACAGCAATGGTATCTCCAGCTTTAACACCTGCTTCATTCATAAGCTTAACCATAAGTCCTGCAAAATTCGGATTTGCGGTGGTTCTCTTTGCTTCCAAATTTCCCACTGAGGTGGTGATAGGAGAGCTTTCTTTCCCGATAATGCCTGTGCGGTTTATATCAAACTCGTGATTTATTTCAATTCCATTTTCTTTCCGGCAGTTCTTAACCGCATTCATAGCGCTTTCCATCTTTTCTGAAGCTATCAGCATAGATTCATGTAAGTCGAATTTCCCTTTATAAGGAAGACAGAATGTGACCGCAAAAAAAAAGATGCTGATAAGAGAGGCAAGGATAATTACTTTGTGGTTTTCATTCATAATCCTATCCAGCCCATCACTCTAACAAGAAAATAAGTGGCCACAGCCACGGTTATCATAGAAGCCAGAGTCAAAATCTGTTTCTGCTTTTCCATATTGTTGGCAATGAGGCCTGGAATAACCAGTCCTATGGCTCTCAATCCTATAGGTTGGGGGAGTACTTCAGGCCAAACAAGAAACCAAATATGGGCCCACAAAGCACCCAGCAGAACCGCCATGACAAACCGTCTTCTTCCAAAAAGAATTAAATACCGAGACAGCAGCTTGTATGAAAAAAGAGCTAAATAAGCGATCACTATTGTTGCGGCTATCCTGCCTGGCTGATGAAGATAAAGGGCCATATAGGCTGGGACTATAATTCCTCCCGGATAAATATCAAAGATCTCTACATAAAGAACCGCAAGCAAAAGCCCTATAAAAACAGTTTCATAAGTCATGGCGTATTCCTATGGTGTCCCAGTGGTCTAAAAGATCTATCCCGATTCCTTTTATATTCCCTAATCCCACCAAAACACAATCTTTCTTTTCTTTCTCTAAAATAGAAGACATTATCTTTTTAGCATTTTTATTTCTAACGGCCTCATATTCCATCTTTTCGGCGTTCTTTTCCATTTTTCTTTTCAATAATTCAGCCTGGTCTCCAAGGAAAATTATTTTTTGGAACTCTGGAAAAAGATTATCCTTGAAAGCAGACATCCACTGGTGAGTCCTGTCTCCTCTGTCTTTCCGAATATTGAACAACCCAATCCATCTTTTGTATTTTATGTTTTTGCTTTTTATTAATTTGTCAACAACATCCCTGGTCGACTCCGGATCATTAGCTGAAAAGGCACTGACAAGATCCCATTTGCGTTTGGGCAATGTGAATTCAGCTTTCCAAAACTTGAGACTTCCCATATCTGGAAGAGCTTTGATGATTCCTGAGTAGGATGTCTCTCTTTTGATATTCAGAAAATCACAGACATCGAGAATTAGGCGAATGTTCTGCAGAAATTCAGACTTTGGTATTTTTTTTATAAAAGATTTTTCACTGGGTGAATCTAATGTTCCGACCTTGACCAGTTTAGCTTTTCTCTTGGCTGCCCAATTTTGAAAAACATGCAAGCACTCCTCTTCAGGGATAAAAACAGTCGAGAAGTCATTTATAGATCGTGCAAAATTTTCAGCTATCTCTTGTTTTGATTTCCCAGCTTGAGCTATATGATCCATCCTGGCATTGGTGATGACCAATATATGGGGACGGAGCATCTTCCGGCTTTCTGCGTACAAAGATTCGGGGCTGAACGACATCAACTCAACAATTAAAACTTGAACAGAATTGGAAGCTGCTTTCCGGAGAACCCTTTTTTCCTCTAAAATTGAAGTGATCCCTCGACGTCTGATAAATCTCTCCTCTCCTCCGGGCAAAATAAACACAGGCTTTGTGCCTGTGACTTTGGCCAGCACTCTGAAGCCGGCTTGATTTAAACAGGAAGCTAAAAGACGCGTGACTCCTGACTTCCCCCGAGTTCCTGTAACACAAATCCTCAAGGGTATCTTTCTGGACTTTTTATATAAGTTCTCTCTCTCAATCCACAAGTACAGCAGCAAAACCAAAACTGTGGTGGAGATGATAATGATTTCCCTAATTGGGCTCTCCTTTATTATTGCCCTTCTCGAGCTGTCTGCAGCAGCCTGAAAAAAGTTCCGCTGAACATATTTGAAATATCTCTTCTCTCAAATTCAG
>DASRVI010000168.1:0-2021 GCA_035655135.1 Acidobacteriota bacterium
ACCCTTTTTGGCTTCCACGATTCTGATATCCGCATCCAATATAAAATCCAGAAGAAGATTTCCATCCATTTCTTTCTGGATTTCATAGGTTTTTAATAACAGCAGAATAGGTTTAATCCCGTATTTTCTGGCTGCGGCGGCTGCCTGCAGACACCAATTTGACTGAACGCTTCCCCATGTGATGATCACATCTGAATGACTGTCCATCACATCCTGAATGATATACTCTAATTTTCGCGTTTTATTGCCGCCCAAAGCCAGCCCGGCAAGGTCTTCTCTTTTGATAAATAAATGAGGACCTTTTAAATACTTAGACAGTCTGCTGAGGCTGGAGATAGGGGTGGGTCTGTAAAGCAGCTCTTTTCTTTGAAACTTTTTAACTTTTTTCTCTAACTCCTGGACAGAATATTTCATCTTATACTCCTTAATCGTTTATTATCTACAGGATATATCTTTTGCCTGCTTATTCTTTGTCTTGACTTAACCATACCTTTAAACGATATTAATAAAGGGAACGTAATATTTTAGGGAACATTTCATCAGTTCATATGTATATTATATAGGAGCGAGCATGAAGCAGCCAGAAAAAGATGAGGAATATATGTTAATCGTCAATGCTAAAAACGGAAGCAAAGAAGCCTTCGAATCCTTGGTCAAAAAGTATCAAAAAAACATTTACTATTTGTGCCGGAGAATGACTGGAGCCCATCAATCCGCTGATGACCTTTCGCAGGAAACTTTTGTTAAAGCGTATTTCTCTTTATCCCGCTTTAAAGAAAATATGAATTTTTTTCCATGGATAAGAAGAATAGCCGTGAACAGCACTTTAAATTATTTAAAAAAAACAGAAAAAGAAAAACCTCTTTCCAAAGAACCTCAGATTAATTCATTCAATCCAGAGCCTCACTTCAACCAAAAACCTTTGGATAGAATCCACCAGGATGAACTGGACATCAAACTCAGAGAATCAATACAAAAGCTTCCCAAGGAACAAAAGTCAGTTTTTATTTTAAAAGTGTTTGAAGATATGAGTTATAAAGAAATTTCAGATTCTTTAGATATTCCCATAGGAACTGTGATGTCTCGTCTCAGCCGTGCTCGACAGAGACTCAAATTCTCATTATCCGAATTTATTGAAGGGGGGACAACATGAATCATGATGAAATAAGAAAACTTCTCAGTGCTTATCATGATGGAGAACTATCTGAAAAAAAGAAGAAAAAAGTCGAAAAACACATCAAATCTTGTACAGAATATCAAAAAGAACTCTCCGTGTTCCGCCGCATAGACCAATGGTCCACCCAAATCAAAGAAAAGGAGCAAAGCAGCGTTTACTGGGAAAAAATGCTTGCCCAAATAAGCTCAAAGATAGACAAAAAAGAAAGCATTTCTCCTTCAAAGGAGGCTAAAATGTATAAAGACTCCTTTTTCAAAAAAGAAAAAAATACAGGCCTTAAGGCTATCATATTCCCCTTATCTGTGACCGCACATGCGATAGTCATTTTGATGCTTTTAATATTTCCTCTTCTGAATACAGGAGACCTCCCTGAAGTCGAAATATACAGCGCATTTTTAGCTCCACCCCCTCCTCCTCCACCTCCCCCCCCACCTCCAGCTAAAAAACGTACCAGCAGCAAATCAACCACCAAAATCAAACCAGTTAAAGCCAAAACCGACATCCAGCCCGGTCAGTTAGTCGCTCCTGTTGACATCCCGGACGAAATCATGGAAGAAGAGCTCACAGACTTTGGTATCGAAGGTGGAGTGGAAGGTGGAGTGGAAGGTGGAGTGGAGGGCGGTGTTCTGGGTGGAGTTGTAGGGGGTGTATTAGGAGGAGTCGTAGGAGAAATCGAAGCTCCAGTAAGAGTGGGAGGTCAGGTCAAAAGGCCCAAACTTATTTACAGTGTGCCTCCTGAGTATCCTGAGATCGCCCGACAAACCCGAGTGGAAGGAGTGGTCATCATTGAAGCTATCACCGATATCTATGGTCGGGTGCAGTCAGTTAAGGTTCTTAAATCAGT
>DASRVI010000169.1:0-16638 GCA_035655135.1 Acidobacteriota bacterium
TGACTACGGATGCCAGCTGTCCCAGCCTCACCAGCTGCTTCTGGGTCAGATTTTTTATAAAATACCTTTTCAGAAAATCATTCACGATCACAGAACTGGTCACATTGATCATGGCATCCAGAGTGGACATCAAAGCCGCCAGAAGAACCGCTATAAAAAGACCTCTCACTCCCACCGGGAGTTTGAGTATCACCAAGGGCATGATTTTTTCTGCATCAAACCCGGCCTGAGTCCCTAGAAAATATACACCCAGCACCAAGAACGCACAGCCCATGATCCACCGGGCGGTGTAGCCCACCGTCCACATTCCTCCAGCCAAAGCTGCATCCCTGGAGCTTCGGGCGCTCAGAAAAAACTGAAAATCCCACACATTGGGACCAGCCAGAAGCCGGAACATCATCCAAGAAAAACCAGCCACCATCACCGGCCCGAATAAGTAAAAATGGTGGTAACTTTCAGGGGACGACTGCACATACCCAGACCACAGCTTCCAGGGGATTTTCAAGGAATGCCATCCCGCGCTTTTATCGGTAAAAAGCTGGGTCAACTGATTGTTTGTAAACACCATCACGGATAAAATCACAGCCCCCACTCCAATAAGCAGAGTCTGAAGCATATCCGTCAGTATCACTCCGAAAAAACCAGCCAGGGTCACATAAAGGCCCACCACAGCAAACACAATAAATGTAGCCAATTCTCTTGATAAAGGGAGAAACTCTTCCGCGAATTTCCCTATGCCCACAGCAATGTAGGTAAGATTGAAAATCATAAGAAGAAGCAGAAACAGAGCCGAGGCGATACGGGCGTTTTCCCCATCTCTGTTGTCTCCATACCGGGTCCTGTTCCATTCAGCAAAAGTCATCACTCCGGAGCGGCGGATCCATTTCGCCTGAAACGCCATGTAAAAACAGATCATAAACCATCCCCAGTAGATATGGGTCACCCAGACGGCTTTAAGGCCTAGATAATACAGAGCTCCTACCATGGCCATGGTGCCGCCGATGTCAATATAGCTGGAACATCCTGCCAGCCCCAGCATCCACCAGGGAACATTGCGGCCGGCCAGATAGTAGGCTGCCAGTCCCTTGGTGGCTTTCTTCTTTATCCAGAACCCCATTACAGCAATGAATATGAGATATCCCAGAATAAGGGACAGGTCAGTTGGAGAGAGTTTCATAACCGAACAGCTATTTTTATATCAGGATGAAAGAGATGTCAAATCAGCCTGGAAATTAAACAAACATCCTATTCCAGTAGAAAATAGTCCTTTTAAAAATAAAAAGTATAAATTAAATAGCAGTGTTTTTTTTCAATATCACCAAATCATGAATTTCTTATCAAGTGTTTATACTTTTCAAAAAGCTTTCTGAGCTGTTCTTTAGTAACAATGTACCCCTGTATATGAAAAGAAAGATTAGGTTTCAAAGGATCATTTGTTTTTAAAAGTATGTATTCTCTTACAGGTCCATATTTATCAGAAGTTCCTATATTTACTTCCGCTTTTTTCTGTTTGCCTGGTGCTATTTTCAATAGCTTCTTTAATTCTTTCCCTTGGTGAAAAAACTTGGCGTTTCTATGAGAAAATTCTACCTCCAGTTCCCTTTCTCCGGTGTTTATTAGTGTTATTTCAGAACGAATATCTTCACCTTTTAAAAGCAGCCCAACATCCGTGCTGGTTTTTTCAATCCTAATCTCGGGACCAGGAGGCACCTCAACATTTGCAGTAATAGTTAGCATCGTCCGAGGTTCCTCTGGGTCATTGGAATAGACATAGATGTATTTAGAAACATTCCCCCTGTATCCTCTCGTATTAAAAGTGATCTTCAAACTGCCATTTTCACCTGGTTCGAGCCTTTTCTTTGAAGCAAGAGCAGCTGTGCATCCACATGAAGTCTTTATTTGGCCTATTATAAGAAGCGAATTTCCGGTATTTTCAAACTTAAAACTATGGGTCAGCATATCCCCCTGCTTCACTTTTCCAAAGTCAATTTTTTGTTGATTGAATTTGATGTTCGAAGAATCCAGAGCTTTGAGATTCCCAAAAAAAATGAATAGACATGAAACAAAAAAGACGATAACTCCTAATTTTCTTTTCATCGTAAACTCCATTATTTTAAAATATCACTTTTTTCCTATATTTTTAACTATCTTAATTTGTATAAGAATTTGTTCTTTGTTTGCTTATGATCACTGTAGTCTAAGTATTTAAAAAAGTGAACAAAAATATTATGAATACAAAATCATAAAAAAATAAATTCTTTTGGTCTATTTTTTGGAAAGCTTTGTGGGGACCCAGTTCTCTATGAATTTCTTTCTTCCTTCATGTTCTTCAACTAAAGCCTGAAATAAGGCCCGCATCTGCTCATAAGTGAGGGTTCCTATGACCATGCGACCGTTTATGATCATTGTGGGTGTGGAGCGGATTCCATACTCATATTGGTCAGAAGTTTTCTCATACTCTCTGCCTGTATTAATAATCAGGTTCACTATCTCCTGCACAGAAGGGTCTTGGGCCAACTCATACACTCCATATCTTTGGGCAAGTTCCTTTCTCCACTGATGATCGGAGCGTGCTGTATTAAAATTGGCAAAGATCTCATCATGTATGACCTGAAACTGTCCGGGGTCAGCCGCTGCGTAATAAGCCAGTTCACAGGCACCCGGGTGAATATCTTTGTCTACCACACGGTTGCATTCTTCCTCTAAGGGGAAAAATTGAAAAGCAATATTGACCTTGCCAGAAAACTCCTCCTTTAACCGGTTGAACTGCTGTTCTAGATACAGACAATCCGAACAGAGATAATCCCCATACTCCACAATATGTACGGGCGCCTCTTCAAACACTTCTGTGGAACGCACGGTCCAGTAGGGTGAAATAAAGCTGGGATTTCCCACTACCGGAAGTTCATAAAACTGTTTGACTACTCTTACAGCAACCGCTTTCTGAGCCTCTTTTTTGGTCTCATGATATTCAATCATGCCATAAGAAGCCAAGGCCATGATTAGGGCAAATGTGAAAAGCATTTTAAAAGAAGGATGGAAAAAGCGGCTGAAAATACCTTTTTTATTTGTTTGTGAAAACACAAAAAAAAGAATAAAACTCAAAAAGGAAAATACATAATATCCCAGACAAAAAAGACAAAGGCTTTGATTAATAAAGATAGAATAGAGAAAAAGAAAAAACACACCAATGATATTCACCAAAGAAATGAATGAATTGGTTCGTTCAAATTCTTTAGATGGATATACAGCTCCCATCATCACCAGGGCACCCACTATAAATCCAAACAGACCTATGGGAACTCCACTCACTTGAGAGATAGATGAAAACGCAGAGCTGTCGCAGTTGAAAAAGGCGCTGATGTCACAGAAAGAGCCTTCAAATATGGACTCAGGATAATTTGCCAGAAAAAAGTGCTGAACAGTGAGCACTGAGGCCACCGCCATTCCAAGTCCTGAAAAAAAGCTGACAATCCGCGGCCAGGTAACTCCATTCATTGTCAGTGATCTATTCATAAGTAACTTCTTCAGCAAATTTATTTTATGGCATAGGATAAATTCTTTTTGCCCCAAATTCAAGCTTTTATTTTCATTTATTTCCAAAATCAGTGTCACTTCCGTTATATTTGATTCAATGTTCACAGCAAAGTTGATGAAGCAGCAAAAAATCAGGTAAATGAGTAAACCATACCTGGTTTTTTGCAACGTTAAGATCGCTGTTTGAGTTAATATAATGAAACTGCTGTTTAAACCACCTAATAAAGGAGTCTGATAGTGAAAAAAATCAATAAAGGAGTGTCATTTTGTTTTATGCTTTTTTTGTTCTCTTTCTCTTTCTCCTTCTCCCAGGGAATCGAGACTAAAGACGGAGTCAAATTCATCCACAATACAGAGAGAAGTTTGAAGAAAAGCTCTTTGAATATCTCCTTAGAACTCATCAATACACTGGGAGACATCAACACTCCGGATGAAAACCTCGCCTTTTATCTTCCCGAAGATATTGTTTTTGATGAGAAAGGAAATATCTATATTCTTGATTCAGGAAACCACAGGATCCAGAAGTTCAACCCGTATTATGAATACATCACCACCCTAGGAAGGCAAGGTCAGGGACCCGGAGAATTCTATCTCCCCTCGTCCCTGGATATAGACCAAAACAACTATCTTTATGTCTCAGATCCTCAAAATAAAAGGATTCAGGTACTCAAGCCGGATGGAACCGAACACAAGACCATCAAGTTCCCAACAGAACAGGTGGGATCGGTAAGAGTGCTCAACTCAGGAAACATCATCATGAATCCAACAGGAAGCCTTCTGATGATTTCTCAATCTGAGGAAAAAGAGCTCCCCAAACTGATCAAAGTCTTTGATAAGGAAGGAAATCTTGTTCGTGAATTCGGTGAGCAGCTGGACTTCAAACATGTGCTCCTAAACCGGATAGGAAACCAGTATGAATTTGCCGTGGATGAAGATGATCACATCTATTTAACGTTTTTACACCAAAACAGAATAGAAAAGTATTCTCCTGAAGGAAAGCTGTTATGGAGAGCGGACCGGCCTTTGAACTATAGTGTAGAGCCGCCTAAAGATAAGGGCAAGATGGAATCATCGGGACGAAGTCGAACGATCCAGCTTCCTCAAATGAACAAATGCAGTGAAGGAATTTCCGTGGACAATAAAGGAAGAATCTGGGTGATCACATTAAACAGACAACTCAAAAAAGATGAAGAAGTGAGAAAATCTATGGGCATAATGATGATGGACGGACAGCGCTCCATGTCTGTGAAATTGATGGGAAATACAGAGCAGACAAAGACCGATGCCTATGCGCTTGAGATATTCAGTCCGGATGGAATTTTAATTCAGAGGATTCCCCTGGATCATTTTGTCAATGAAATCCATATCCACAAAGACCGAGTGTTTCTGTTGGATAAAGAACGTGGGACCAAATACTACGAATACAAAATCATAGAAAATTGAATCTCCTTCTAAATCCAAGCTTAGTCAAGGGGCCAAAATTGATTGTCAAACCAGATTTTTTCCTTAAGGTCATTATCTATTCGAGCGAGCATCATCATATGACCCTTTTCCCAATCCCTGAGCCATTCAAAAAGTTTTTCTTCGTCTTCGGACTGAGCCCCTTCAGCATGTTCTGAATAATATTTAACAGAATTTTTTTCAAATTCGAGAGCTGCTGAAATAACTGCAGCTTCATATCCGGCTCCGGACACACTTTCTTTAATGACATCAGTTAAAACCGCTTCCGAAGTTTCTGCATGGGTATCTTTAATATCTGAGATATCAAAACCTTCCCCTTTGGAAATTCGGGAGAACTGTTTGTTCAAAACATTAATGTGTTTTCCTTCTTCTTTTGCCAGCAAACTGAAAAGATCCCTAACTTCCTTCACTTTAGATGATTCAATCACAGACATATAAAGAGCTTTTCCTTTGTGTTCTAAAAGAAGGGCTCCTTTTAAGATCTCAAGCAGTTTATTTTTTGTCATGCCTCCTCCTTCATCTTTTATGACGATCAAGCTGCATATCAATCACTCTCATGATTACAAAATGACCTAATGATCTAAGTCAAAACTCAGCTCCTTCAGAGGAACCCATCTCTCCTGTTCCCATGCAAACACATTTTCAGCATAGATATTTGTGAGCTTCTGGAGGGAGATGTCTTCTCCGCCTTTTTTGCATAATTGAGAATAGATTCTTCTAAGGCCACTGCTAGGTATGATATCCATCAATTCTAATTGATTGCTGAAAACATATTCAAATCCAATACAATTGTTTTCATGCTCAATGTCCCAAGGAAATACATAAATATGAAACAAATTTTTATCTGAATGATCAAAAAAAGCAAAGATATAAGTTTTGGTCAATTCTTCGAAAGGATTGGCTTTTTTAAATCGGATATAGGCGATCTGATTTCCTGGCTCAGCTTCATCAGCAATGTATTTCTGGAGCAGATATTTGAGGTGCTGGTATTCTGGTTCAATGCGGTTCGGCGGGCAGACTCCTTTATAATCTTTTATAGGCAAAACTCCCAGAACAGCCTCGCCGTTAAGAAGATTGTTGGTGGCTCCAAAAAGAATTTCATCAATTCCATCTTGATTTAAATCAAGAGGAAATAAAAAGGATACATGACCTGTGTGAATGTATTCGTTTAAAAGATTACCATTGAGGTCATAACTGACTATGATCACCAGAAACCGGGTTCTGTGGCGCCAGGCGGTTATGATACATGTTTCTTTCTTTAGGTGAGCAAACCTACTGAGTATGGGATAGAAGTTTGACCTCAGCAAAAGGCCTCGAAAACTTTGGTCATTGATAATGCTTCTCTGCCAGATTCTTGAACCATCATTATCAAACAAGGTTAAATAAAATCGATTGGTCTCATGTTCATACTCTTTGGCAATAACCTCATTGGCTTGGTCATTATCTATATCAAAGAAATCTAAATTGGCTTCAGCCTCATTTCCTTCTGCCCCGATAGGAACATCACTCTCGATATAGCTCCAGATAACTTTTCCTGATTCATCTCTTATGTGCACATTTTTATCTTGGATAAAAGCTGTTTTTGGATTGGGTAAAGGAGAAATATAAAAATCATATTGATTGTTTTTTGATAGAAAAAAAATCCAAACCAGAACAAAAACAACCGCAGCTGCAAAAATCATTGAACCGCTCAAGATAATCTTATTCTTTGTTTTTTTTGTCGAATGTGAGGAAGGCCTCTTTCTCAGCCATTTTTCAATCTCATCTACAGAAGCGTAAACTGTTCTTTTATTCGCATCCCCTATTCTGTGAAGAGGGAAATCTAACTCTTGCTCCCATAAATAAACATTTCTCTCACTGACATTCAGGTAATCAGCAATAGCCTTGACTCCAAAAATGTATTTCTGGGAGAGAGATCTCTTTTTTTTCTTCTTTTTCATCTTATCGGCATCTATTCTCTTCCATTTTTCTTTTCACCTTATCACAAAAGGAACTGGTGTTACTAATAATAAAGTAATAATATTTTTCAATCAATCAGAAAATTAAAATCAAATCACTTTTCTGATATAATAAATATAGCTATTCCATGACAAAAATCATTTGTACCATTGGTCCAGCCAGTGAAGATAAGGAAATCAAGCATCAAATGGCTCAAAACGGGATGGCTGTAGCCCGTCTCAATTTTTCCCACGGTTCTCACTCCCAACACACAAAAAACATCAATCAAATCAAAAAAATAAACAAAGAACACAGAACCCATATCAAACTGCTTCAAGACCTGGAAGGATTCCGTATCAGGGTAGGAAAACTTCCGGGAAACAAACCTATAAAATTAAGGGAAAATCAAATAGTCTTCCTCAAGCCAGTTTCATGTGATTTTCAATCTGAAAAGCAAACCATCATCCCTTTTGATTATCAAGGAGATTTGAATCAAATCAAACAAGATTACGAAATATTTATTGACGATGGAAATATTTTATTAAAAGTTCTTTCTCCTTCTCAAGATCATATAAAAGCTCAAGTAATTCTTCCTGGAACAGTAAGAAATCATAAGGGAATAAATATTCCAGAACTGAACATCAATTACGACCATCTAACAGAAAAAGACCAGCAGGATATTCGACTCGGCATCCAACATGAAGTTGATTTTATGGCCCTCTCTTTTGTCAGCAGCCAACAAAATATGATTCATCTCAGAGAATTTATAACCCAGCATCAGTATGACTGCAAACTGATTGCAAAGATTGAAAACAGAGAAGGGCTCAATAACTTGGACAGTATTCTGGATGAATCTGATGGAATCATGATTGCCAGGGGAGATTTGGGAATTTCCATCCCTATTTATGAAGTTCCGGTCATGCAAAAACGCATCATTCGTCTCTGCAACGAGCGAAACAAGATAGACATCACAGCCACCCAGATGCTTGAATCAATGACCCAGCAGCTCAGACCGACCAGAGCTGATGTATCAGATGTGGCTAACGCGGTTTTGGATGGTTCTGATTATGTCATGCTGTCCGGAGAAACAGCAGTGGGCAAATATCCTGTTGAAACAGTTAAAATGATGAGAAAGATCATTGATTTCACTCTTGAGAACTTAAGTTAAGGTTCTTCAAGCTCCAGTTCCATGAACGCAGCCTCATTGATAATGAATGCTTGGGGTGTTTCAAGTGTGAACCTTTATGGCATTCTCCCCGTTTATCATAATAGGAAAAAAGAATCTAAACTATAAAGGAAAAAACAATGAAAGCATGTCTATCAATCATTCTGGTCATCATGATTCCCTGCGCTGTGTTCTCCCAGGATATAGACAGCGGAGTCACTGTGCCTTCCAAGGGAAAAACCTCCTTAGCCTTTTCTTATGTGAATTTATCCAGAACCTTCAAGTTCGACGGGATGAAAGAAAATGTAGATAGAGACATTCTCAAAACGACTTTTAGATACAGCCCCTCCCGGTATTTAAATTTATATGGGTTTGTGGGAACATCTGATTTTCCCAACAGCTTTTTTTCAAATAAAAACAATATCTACTATGGAGGAGGATTCAAATACACCTTAACTGGCATGGTGGATATTGAGGAAAAAAACGGCGAACACATCAACATCAAAGGAAGCACAGGATTTGATATTCAAATCGCCCGCCTCCAGCCGCTCAATAACTTGGGCTCCGCAGATTTCAGCTTGACCCAATTTCAGGGAGCCATTGATTTTGGAGTGAGGATGTTTCGTTTTGCCGGATACATGGGATTTAAAGTGAACAAGCTGTTAGGAAAAAGGACTCTGCCTTTAGAGGAAGAAATGGATATCAAAAGCCGAGGATTTTTCAGTATGTTTCTGGGATTTGACTATTACTTCACTCATAAGGTTGCCTTGACTTCTGAATTTTCCTTTTTCGCAGACAGCTCCTGGGCTTTGGGCCTCCGAATTGATCTATGACCATTCCTTCTCTTTAAAGATTCCTTTCAAAATAAGGATAACTTTTCTAACCTGAATTATTCACGAGTCGAGATTGCTGCGTCATTGCGAACGACCGTAAGGGAGTGCGGCAATCTCATCAGGTAACAAAACACATAGTTCAGGATAATGAAAATATGAATAATTTAAAAAGAAAAAACGTATAGTTTTTGGAGGTTCACATGATAGACTGCATAGAAAAAAATGATGTCATACCCATATGCCCTCACTGCAATGCCTCAGTCAATACTCTGGGATTCAGGAGAGTTGAGAGTCTGTTGGGAAAAAGATATATTTATTTCTGCATCAACTGCAAAAAAGTATTGGGCATCTCTCACAGAAAAGGATTCTGGATGGGATAAAATCAGGGGGAGTTTGGTGTTGCGTGTTTTGACGGTTGATCTTTCACAAAAAGCAGCGGGAACACAATATCACTCAAACAGCAGGGAATCCAGACAGCCAAGAATAAAAATACGAACACGGCGATATAGGAAAACCAACTCAAAGATAATCCCACGGCCATGAGAATATGAAACAGGGAGGACCAGGTGCTGAGCAGCACATGGCCGGCATGAGGAACTTTTGTTGTTGGTTTGAAATAAGCGAATATAATGCCTACGATGGCAAGGGGATTGACCAGCCACCATTTTTCAATAAAGCCGAGATGGATTTCTCGATGGGGCATATTCAGTAAAGTCTCGCCTAGAAAAGGTATGATGGAATCACTGAGAGTAGCGATTCCAATAGATCCAACGTAACCGATTAAGAATAAAACCCATAGGTTGCATCGGCCTTTGATACACTTTTTGCTCAGACGACCGCAGGTATGGAGTTTGTAAATGGATGCCGTGACCAGGGCACTGAGAACCACATGGATGGGATGAAGAACATAAAATATATTGTAAGAGATGTTTTTTGGCATTTTTAACGAAACGACAATGATCAAAATTCCAGTCAATGCCCCGAAACTGGTAAAAGGTATATGCTGTTTGAGTTCTTTTGAAATATGTTGGATCATGTTTCGATCTTTTTTATATTAAGAAGAATACAGAAATGTAACTTATCCTGTCAAACTTATTCGGCTTGAATAATCCAGGTTAATTAGTCATTCTTAAAAATATCTTGCATATCCTTGTTAAGAAAATAATAGTTAGTGCTCCGTCTTTTTTTATGAATATTTCAAGCTTTTGAAAATAGTGTATAATAACAAAATCTCTATGAGGAGTTTTCAATGGCAAAAAATATAAAAATCATCGGAGCTGGAATCAGTGGGCTTTCAGCCGGCTGCTACCTTCAGATGAACGGATATGAAACAGAAATATTTGAAATGAGCACTAACCCTGGGGGCCTCTGCACCTCCTGGGACAGAAAAGGCTACACCATAGATGGCTGCATCCACTGGTTGGTGGGGTCCAGCTCTTCTAACAAATTATACTATCTCTGGAACGAACTGATTGATATGAAAAAGCTCAATTTCGTAGACTTAGAAGAATATATAAGAGTTGAAGACAGAGGCGGTCAAATCATGAGGGTTCCCACAGCGCTCATGTCAGGAAGAAATGTCGCTCAAATCATCTGCAAAAGAGAGAAAAAGAAGTTCAAAACTGTAAGATTCTTTTTTGAGAGGTGAATATGAATAAATTTATTGTCTTACTTTTTGTTGCTTTATTGATAGTCGTGTCTTGTTCCTCATCACAACTGGATAAAGAATCCATCCAGGATACTATCCTCTCTATTATAACGCGCCAGCAAGCAGCATGGAACAATCATGATATTCAGGGATTTATGGCTGATTACTGGCAGTCAGAAGATTTTACTTTTCAGTCAGGAGACCAAAGGCTCTATGGATGGGAAGAGCTTCTCAAACGCTATCAGACAAGTTATGCGGGAGAAAAAATGGGAAAGCTTACTTTTTCTGACATCCAAATCAAAGTTCTGAGTGCAGACTCTGCCTATGCCATAGGACGATGGAAGGTGGAGCAGGATGATACTTTCAAAAGTGGATTGTTTACTATTATTTTTAAGATGTTCCCCTCAGGATGGAAAATCATCCATGACCATTCTTCTTAAAAAAGATTTAATGGAGCTTATTTCTTCTCCATCTCTATGGAATCTCGCATTCCATCTGCAGTTTCCCAATATCCGCTCATTTTATTCCCGCTCACTTCAAGAGTAATCCAAACTGTCATGTCCTGATATCCGTCAAAAATGTTGAAATTGAAACTCAGTGTCCCGTCTTCATAACTCACATCACTAGCTTCCACCCCTGGAACCATTCCAAAATCATCTGAAACGGTTACCTTGTACTCGCCCTCTACTTTCTCAATATTCAGAGTCAGGCCATTCTCTCCTTGTTCTGGAACATATGTTTTCCCAACCCATGTTCCTGTAATGTCTCCCTCTTGGCAAAGCAATCCAGCTGGAAATAACATAAGAATGAAAGAGGATAGAGCAAAAAACGCTGATAACTTTCTCATCCGTCTCTCCTTTTTATGGATATCTCTTTTTTATCTATTATATTATACGATCTTATTTTTGAAAAGTTCTTAGATTGAACTATTCATAAAAAAATGGCTGCGCTTTCAATAGTTTGATTCCTTATGATATTTTCACTTTGACTCATATTTTTTTTTATGATATTCACTATAAAAAGGTTTATATGGAGGGAATTCAATGAAAAAAATGACAGCCGTTGTGGCCTTAATGGCCGTATTTTCTCTCGCCATCTGCTTCATCCTTCTCGGTTCTATTTCAGTCGAACTCATGGGATCACTGGGAATCAATGAAGCTCAATTAGGCACACTGGTCATGGGCCTATTTTTGACCAGCTGCATTGTCCAGCTCATCATCGGTCCATTGGTGGATAAACTCGGTTACAAGCCTATCGCTATTGTGGGATTTACCGTCACCAGTGCCAGTATGTTTTTACTGGCTTTTGCTTCAAGTTTTGGATTGGCTCTTTTTGCCTGCATTCTGTTGGGAGTCGGGGCCATGTCCTTGAATACAGTTGGAAACACGCTCATCCCAGTAGTTCTTTTTAAAGGAGAAGATCCAGCCCGTGCCAGCAATTTTGGAAATGCATTTTTTGGCCTGGGATATGTGATCACTCCTTTCCTGTTTGTATTTTTTCTGGAAAATTTAAACCTGACATACAGCACTTCTCTTTCAATTCTTGGGATATTAGTGGTAGTTTTCCTTATTTTCGCTCTCACCACAACTTATCCTCAAGTAGCCACTGGATATAAATTTTCAATGGCATTCAAAGTCTTGGGCAAAGGGGCGGTCTTAATCGCTGCCTTAGCTCTGTTCTGCTACATGTCACTTGAGATCTCCTTGGGTACCTGGATCCGTAAACTGATGGAACAGCTTTTTGGTGAAAACAATGATCCAAAAGCTGCTTTTCATGCGGGGTTGGTATTGAGTGTTTTTGGTGTAGCCATGATGTTGGGACGTTTTCTCTCCTCTGCAGTGAAGAACCTCACAGCTATCGGGACTAAAGTCATCTCTGTCATGGCTTTGATTTCATTAGGTGCCATTGTGCTTATGATATTCACCAACACTCCTGCTCTGGCTATCATTGCTATCATCATTGCCGGATTAGCTTTTGCGCCTATATTCCCAACCATTGTGGGAGTGACCTTTGCTAAATTCGATCCTAGTCTTTATGGAAGCATTTTCGGCATTATCTTTGCTGTGGGATTACTAGGTGCGACCTTTGTCCCTAAATTTATTGGAAACCTGAGTGTGGGCCAAACCGTTCAACAGAGCCTTCCCATTGCTGCGATTATGGCAGGAATTCTATTTATTTTAGCCATCGTCATGAGATTAACCGGTAAAAAGAAAGCCTGAAAATAATCTTTATCTAGAAATCCATGTTTGCCGGTTCATAATACTCTTTTGGATTCTTGCACGAGGGACATTTGGGCGGTGGCTCTTTTCCCTCCATCGTATAACCACAAACACTGCATTTCCATCTAATGGGCTTTTCTCTTTTAAACACAGTTCCATTCTGGACCATTTCTAAAAGTTTCTGATATCTTTTTTTATGATTCTCTTCGATTTTTGCTATCTGCTCAAACAATATGGCTGCTTTTTTGTTGCCATCCTCTCTCGCTTGTTTGGCAAACTGAGGATACATATTCACTGTTTCATAATGCTCGCCCTCAACAGCCTGTTTGAGATTTTCTTCAGTTGACCCAGGTTCTCCCATCAACTTGAAGTGATCTCTGGCATGCTCCATCTCATTCGCAGCGGTTTCTTTGAATATTTTGGCAATGTAATGATAACCTTCCTCTTTAGCTTTTTCAGCAAAATAGGTATACTTATTTCTTGCTTGGGACTCGCCAGCAAAGGCTTCCTCGATGTTTTTTTTGGTTTGACTCATTCCTGTTCCTCCAGTTTTTTCCTGTTGTTTTTAAAGATTTAATGTTGATTTCTGATTCTTTTTTCATCATCATTATGAATGAATAATGAATTTCTTCTCTTTCACTGTATGATTACAATCTAATACTTGACAATTTCTACATAAATTATAGGATAAAAGAGGCAGAATGTCAAATTTAAAGGCAAAAAAACATGAATCTTAACCAAAACAAAATAAAAGATATCTCCATTGTTATCTGCGGAGCTGCAGGCCAAGGAATCAAAACAGTGGAGAATCTTTTGGTCCATAACTTTAATAATTCAGGCTACCATGTCTTTTCCACTAAAGAGTATATGTCCAGAGTCAGAGGAGGAACAAATTCTGTTTCCATCAGAGTTTCCTCTCAAAAAGTGGCGGCACTAAAGAATCACATCGATATCCTTCTTCCTCTTCATTCAAAAGCGCTCAACCATCTTGAAAAGCGAATATCTTCTGAGACCATCGTCATTGGAGATAGGGAAAAAATCTGTAAAGAATGCCCTCCTCAAGTTAAAAAATTCATTGACACCCCTCTTGCGGACATGGCCGAAGACATTGGGGGGAAAATATTTATCAACATCATTGCCGCAGGAATCATAACCGGCGTTCTGAGATTCAACTTAGATCAAATAAAAAAAGATGTGAAGGACTTTTTCTCCCAAAAAGAAAAACAGATTGTGGAAAGAAACATCCAGGCCGTGAGTCAAGGATATTCTTATGGAAAAGATTTTTCTGATAAACAAGATATTTCTTTTGATCTCAAACCTTCATCCGATATTAAAAAACAGGTGCTTATCAATGGTGCTGAAGCTGTGGGTTTCGGTGCTCTGGCCGGAGGTTGTGATTTTCTCTCCTCTTATCCTATGTCCCCTTCTACTGGAGTTTTGGTTTTTATCTCCCAACATGCTCATGAATTTGAAGTAGTGGCTGAGCAGGCTGAAGATGAAATAAGCGCTATCAATATGGCCTTGGGAGCCTCGTATGCCGGGGCCAGAAGTCTGGTCACAACATCCGGAGGAGGCTTTGCTTTGATGGGTGAAGGAATCAGCCTTGCTGGAATGATTGAGACGCCCATAGTAGTTCATGTGGCACAAAGACCCGGACCAGCCACAGGGCTTCCCACACGAACAGAACAAGGAGACTTGGAACTGGTCATGCACACCGGACATGGAGAATTCCCTAGAGTGATCTTAGCACCAGGTAAACTGGAGGATGCCTTTTCTCTCACCCAAAAAGCTTTTGACTTAGCGGATAAATACCAGATTCCTGTATTTATACTGACAGATCAATTTTTTATGGATTCCTACACTAATATTCCAGCCCCTGACTTCCAAAGCATCCAGATAAAAAAACACATCATCAAGACTCAAAAAGATTATAAGCGAAGCCTTATAACCAGAGACGGCATATCCCCCCGTGGTATCCCGGGATATGGAGAAGGGCTGGTGGGAGTGGACAGCGATGAGCATGATGAATATTCTCACATCACTGAAGACCTGGATTTGAGAACAAAAATGGTGGAGAAAAGACTCAAAAAAATGGAGAAAATCAAGGGAGATGCTATCCCCCCTGAACTCATCGGCCCTAAAAATTATAAAAACCTTATCATGGGATGGGGATCCACATTCTATGTGATCAAAGAAGCCCTGGAGATCCTTAAACTCAAAAAAACAGCCTTTCTTCATTTCAAGCAGGTCTTCCCTCTTCCTAATGAAACCAAAACTTATTTAAAAAAGGCTGACCAAATTGTGATGGCTGAAAACAACGCCACTTCTCAATTCGGGAAATTGATCAAACTTGAAACCGGAATTGAAATCAACAAAAAAATCTTAAAATACAGCGGACTGGCTTTTTCGGTCGAAGAAATGGCAGAGAAAATCAACCATTTACTTAAACAGGAGGAGTGACATGAAAAAAAACACCTATGATATGGGTGATATTGATGTGGCATGGTGTCCGGGATGCGGGAATTACAGTATCATCAAAAGCCTCAAACACGCTCTTGTTGAACTGGGAATTCCTCCCAAAGATCTGGTGATAGTATCTGGAATCGGCCAGGCTGCTAAAATCCCCCACTACTTCAAAACTCACTTTTTCAACGGACTTCACGGAAGAGCTCTTCCTCCAGCCACAGCCATTAAGGCTGTCAATCCCCAACTGACCGTTATCGCAGAAAGCGGAGACGGAGATATGTACGGAGAGGGAGGAAATCATTTTGTTCATGCCATACGCCGCAATCCAGATATCACCAACATCATTCACAACAATATGATCTATGGACTGACCAAAGGGCAAGCCTCTCCGACCAGCCAGTTTGGTTTTAAAACTCCGGTCCAGACCAAAGGGGTCATCCTGGAACCGTTCAATCCTTTAACCTTAGCCATTTCTCAAAATGCCTCTTTTGTGGCACGGGCTTTTGCAGGAGATGTGGAAGAAACAAAAGAGATCATCAAAAAAGCCATCCAGCATAAGGGTTATGCTCTGGTAGACATTTTCCAGCCCTGCGTCACATTCAATAAAGTCAACACCTTTAAATGGTTTAAGGACAACACCGCTTATGTTGATGACTCTTATGACCCCGGCGATCGAAAAGCAGCCTTTGAAAAAGCTCTGGAAACCCATCCTTTGCCTTTAGGAGTGATTTATACCAGCCCCAAGAAGAACACCTATGAACAGAACACGGGACTTTATGTTAAAGACAAAAATCCCCTTGTATTCAGGAATCAAAAAAGAAGTCAAAAACTCCTCCAGCTGATCAACCGACTCTAACTCCTTTTTAAATCCAGTTTATGAGCTTGAGTGATTACAAGGGAACTCATTCATACCGCAGCAGATTAGCTTGATATTGAATATTTTTTTCAAACTTTTTGTTTTTTGTGATAAGATGCTCCATATTTTTTAGAGTTAAGGAGCGGTCTCATGCTCAAAATTTCACATCTATCCAAATCATTCGGCAAGGTTCAGGCTGTGGATGATATCTCTCTCGAAGTAAAAAAGGGAGAAATCTTTGGATTCTTAGGTCCCAACGGAGCTGGAAAAACTACCACCATCTCTATGATCGCTGGTCTCCTCACTCCTGATTCCGGAACCATTCAAATTGATTCCATGGATATCCGTAATTCACCACAGGAAATCCGAGGAATCATGGGCGTTGTCCCTCAAGATATGGCTTTTTACGAAGAGCTGACCGCCAAAGAAAACCTCCGGTTCTGGGGACAACTCCAAGGAATGTCAGGCAGTGAGTTAGATCAAAAAATCCTATACTATCTGGATAAAATCGGACT
>DASRVI010000170.1:0-4639 GCA_035655135.1 Acidobacteriota bacterium
ATTCAGTCAGAAGTTGTCTCCATAGAGGTCTTGAAACTGCCCAGAGATTGGGAGTTAAAGTTAGCGCAGATCTAAATTACAGAAAAAAGCTCTGGAAAGAAGAAAAAGCCAATGAGATTATGACAGAACTCATGAAATATACAGATATCATGATAGGCAATGAGGAAGATTCTACCTCTGTTTTTGGGATAAAACCAGGTGAGAGTGATGTGTCTAAAGGAGAATTGAATATTAAGGGATATGAACAGATGATGAAAAAACTGTATAAGCGTTTTGACCTAGAAAAAGTTGCTGTTACATTGAGAGAGAGTCTTTCAGCAAGTGAAAACAACTGGTCAGCATGTCTTTATAATGGAAAAGATTTTATTTTGGGCTCTCAGTATAGAGTCTTGATAACAGACCGGGTGGGAACCGGAGATGCGTTTGCTGCTGGTTTGATATACAGCCTTTTAAAAGGAGAAAGGGATAAACAAGCTCTTGAATTCGGGATTGCTTCAGCAATTTTTAAACATACTCTTTATGGGGACTTTAACATAACTTCTGTCGAAGAAATTAAAAGGCTTGCCCAAGGTGAGACTCACGGCCGGGTTCAGCGTTAAAAGATTTTATTTTGGAAGATTTTACCAGAATATCACTGGTAAGGATTGTTTTTGACTTGGAACATAAAATGTGGATCTATAGAGGGCTCAGAGTGTTTGTATTTCTCCATAAGTTGAATCCTCTTTTTCATTAAAGCAGGAAAATTATCTCCATAAATAAAAGGAGTTTGTTTGTTTTTAGAGACAATCATCCAATCTATGGGGGCTTTCTTCCAGATTTCAATAAGGTGACGGCTGTTTCGGATTTCTCTCTCAATCATATCTTCAAGAAACTTTTTTGATTTTGACTTTATTGATTCTTTATCATTGTCTAGATATTCATGAACTGAATAAATCCACACCGCGGTGTTGCGCAAGGTCTCGAACAGGCATTTTAATGCTCTGGCTCTCCAGTACTGGTCCTGAAAACACTTTTGTTTTTTTTGATGTTTATCAAATATTTGTATGGCTTGATCTAAACAAGGAAATACATTTTCATCGATTCTTTGAAAGCATTTCTTTGCATATTTATTTCGGATAAGGTGGAACAAGACATCTTTAGAAAGGTCAACCTTATTGGGATTATGTATGGATGAGCACATATGGTCTTCATAATAAGCTCTTTCTTTTTCAGGAATCTGGGAAATATCAGGAACCAGGGGACGGACAAACAATCGCTGCCACACCACTCCATAGTGTGAGTAGATAGACAGAGGCGGAAAATGTCTCACAGATGTATCCATATACTTCCAGCCCTTAACCATCTCAGAAGCCAAGTCTTGGCCGCAGTATTTTTGGGCTATTTGGAGGACTTCTTTGTCGATGTCCATATTTGGCTCAAGCTGAAATTTTCTAAAAATCTCTTGGTTAATAGATAAAGGAACATTTTTAGGAGGATTTATCCCTCCTAAGTGGGACATAATTTTTATTTTGAGTTTATAAGCAGAGCGAAGTTTTTCATGGGTCAGCCAAGGGAATGGGATTCCAAGAAGAGGTTCATGATTTGTGTGAGAGCTGAAAGAATGAAAGAAAAAAGCCCGGCTTTTTCTGGAATGAAGCTCTTTCATAGGTTGTTTTTCTTCTGGTTTGAACTTGTGATGAAGAGCAGAACCTGAGACTTTTATATCAGGATAAACTGGATGCGGATAGATGCTTTCCCAACCAGAAGTCAAAAGCGAATGGATTTCCACATCTATGCCTTTTTTTATATGAGGCCATAGATATTTTCGCTCACCGTAAAATGGTTCCATCCGGATTATCATTCTGAATTTTGGGTTTATTTTTTTTCCTGTCTCAAGAAGAGTGGTTAAAAAGCCGGAGATATTATGAGCGGCAGCTTTAGCAATATCTTGGTCATCTTTCCATTCTCTTATCAGATAAGCTCCTCCATTGCGGCCAACATAAAGTGATTTTGTGTATTCAAAACCAGCACCGCTGTCATTGGTCCAGATAGTCATAAATTCCAATTCTGGGATTTCTTTCATGATCTTTGTCAAAAGCTCTGCATAGTGTTTTTTGACCACAGGATGGGCTGTGGTCAAATTGTATCTGGGCTTAAAGCTTCGGAAAGGGTGGTCAATCCGGGCTCCCCTTAAGGTAGGATATTTTTTAAATATTTGTTCGGGGACAGATCTGGGTTCAAAACAGAGTAATCCAGGAACCAGACCATACTTGAGAGCTATCTGGGCGTTCTTTTTGAGAAGACTCATGTTTTCCTTTAGATATTCTTCTGGGTAAATCCCTTTATTTAATCGACTGTAAACAAACTGGTCAAGGGCAGGGCAGTAAGTATAAAAGTCAGGATAAAATTCGTGGGGAACTCCCTTTTCAATAGGTTGGTCATAAGCAAGAGCATTGACTTCAATATGAGAGAATCCTAGTTTGGCGTACTCTTTTACATATTGTTCTTTATCAAAATGACGCATCATTCTCGCGTACTGAGTGAGAAATAGATCAAAAGTGGATTTCTCCACCGGGAAGCTGATGGTTCTTATCCAGGGAGTGAAATGAGAAAAATCTTTATTGTCAAAATTTTCCAACACATATTGATAGGCCATAAACAGAAAATTAGGCTTTGATGATAAAAGCCAGGCACAGTTGCCAGGAACAATATAAAACAAAACCCATTCTTTCTTAGCAGGAATATCCGATTTATGTAGAGAAAAAAGATCTTTCTGAGGATCTCCAATGATGGAGACATAGAATGTGTTTTTTTGCTTGGGCATATCATTGGTTTGCCTTGAAGTTATTTTTGTGTTTTGGGAAGTGTATTTTAATAAATCATGGGCGATGGTCTTTTCCACAGGGCATGACTTTTTGCTGATTAGTATTTGATTTGTTTTTTTTAAAATTGTATGGAGCTTAATTATTTTTCTCCTTTCTCAAGGTTTATATTGACAGATTTTTTGAGATTTGATCCCATGTTTTAAAGGTATGGACTATATTTTCCGGCTTAGCTTCGAGCCCAAATTCACATTGAGCAATGATTCCTCCATTTTGAAAAAGATGATTCCAAATATAATAGACAGCTTCTTTGACCTCTGACTTAGAACCATTCATCAAAATTTCTTGACGGTCCATTTCTCCCCAAAAAGTTATTTTACCCCGAAACTTTTTCCCAAGTTCAGGGATATTCATGCAGAATAATTGAGAATTCAGAGCATGAACACCCACTTCTATTAAGTCTTGAATGACATCTGATATGTGTCCGTCTGAATGCATGAAAACGTATTTTCCATAGGCTTGAGCGATTTCAGCATAGTCTTTATAAAGAGGAAGAAAAATTTTTTTAAATGTTTCAGGATTGACGATCAATCCATGTTGAGTTCCCCAGTCATCCATTAAGGATATTCCATCCACGTCAGTTTGAGCCCATGCTTCAATTTCCTTGCAGTAAAACGAATGTATTTGATCAATGAGTTCAAACAATTCTGGAGGTTCTTCCATTAAATCAGTCAGTGCTTTTTCCATGGTTCTTATAAACTGGAGTCTTTCAAATGGCCTGGCCACTGTTCCTTGAAGCACAAAGGCATCAGTATTTTGACAAAATTCATTTATTTTTTCTTTGTCCAGGTCGAGGAAAGAGTCAGGAGGCTTAAAATTCTCCAAGTCTTCCCATTTATCAATCAAGGGTTCTTTGACAATACCAATGATTCCCTCCTGAGGATTTGAAAATTTACAGCCCCATTCATCTATATACAGACCTGGTGAGTATCTGTCCCCTTGGTCTTTAAGAGGATTTTTGTATAGAGCTGGGGATGGAACAATATCATCAGGATATTTTTTATGGAGGAAATCAACTGTTTTGGGGTATTTTCTTTCTGCCCACGGCAGTATCCATATTTGACGCGGTATTCGAGAAGGTTTTTCAAAATTGAGTGTTTTTTTGACTATCTGACGGCTGGTTTCTTTCATGTAGAGCTCTTTGTTGATGGAGGCTGTCCCCCGGGAAAAAACTTGTAATTTTTCATATTGATTTGTCTTCCTTTTACAGCCCATTTTAGGCCTTTTTCAAAGGGAAGGCATGAGTTGAGATAACAGTTGTACAACGCTTTCCCCAGATCTTTGTCCCAGAGACTTTCTCCTGTATTATGGCGCAAGATTAAAGAGGAAGGGAAGGAATTGGCTTCTGGGACTGAATCCTGTATTCCGTTCACCACAAGTGTATGGGGATAAGCGGCTTCTGGTCCGCATAAAACCGCTTTTGAGTTCTTAATAGCGTTAAGAGCTTCATAAAATTTTTTAAACTGATTTTCTGAATCAGGATTGCCGTAGTCTTTGTTTTGACTGTTATTCCCATGGCAGACAATAGTTTTAGATGTTTCTCCATAGTTTACTGTGGCATGTTCAAACTCGAGTTTAAACAAAGGACCTAAACTTTTTTGAATTGAATGAGAAGCATAAAAAAGAAGTTCTGTTCCCTCATTGGTGAAGATTCTGGCAGCCACTGTATCAAAATTTTGTATGGGATATACTTTATAGGTTTCTGCTTCAACAAGGCGGGGGAGAGCACTGGAATCTGTTTTTTTGCCCAGGAGGTATAATAGATTGTGCAGGAAATG
>DASRVI010000171.1:0-6336 GCA_035655135.1 Acidobacteriota bacterium
ATAAAATTTTCATCATATGAATCACCCGAATGGATCACTCTTTCTAAAAAATTCTCTTTATCACGAGAGATCTTCACGATTAAAATATGAGGGTTTTTATGCTTGAATTCATTTTCAGCCTTTGCGATGGCTTCCTTTAAAGATATTCCTCTATGACTCCAATAAGTGTCATCCAGTTCATCAGCAATTTTCCTCAAAGTTTCCTCCATTTCATTCAGAAGGCTGTTTCTGTAGCTTCCAAAAATGACCGCCCCTATGATCACAATGATAATGGCGAGGAATACCACATACCAGACAGTAAGCTTGAAAATGAGAGATTTAGTCTTTTTTATCTTCATCAACTTTATACCCATATCCTCTAATGGTATGAATGAGTTTATTCTGAGTGTCTTTGTCTATTTTTTTCCTTAAATGGTTGATATAAACATTGACTACATTGCTCAGGCCTTCATAGTTCATATCCCAAACGTGTTCAATAATCATTGATTTGGATACGATCCGTCCCTTATTGCGCATCAGATATTCCAATAAGGCATATTCTTTCCCAGTGAGTGAAATTTCTTGAGCGCTCCTGAAAACAGTTCGCTTCCATGGATTTAACTCAAGGTCACTGACTCTCAGTGTTTTTCCTTTATAATCCTGGCTCCTTCTCAACAAAGCCTTTATTCGTGCCAGAAGCTCAGCAAAAGAAAATGGTTTGGTGAGGTAATCATCTGCTCCTTCAGTAAGCCCGCTAATTTTATCCTCCAATGTGTCCTTTGCTGTGAGCATGATAATGGGAGTGGTGATTGATTTTTCTCGCAGTTCTCTGCAGACTTCTAATCCGCCTTTTCCAGGAAGCATAATATCCAGAATGATCACATCATAATCGTTTATATTGGCCCAATGAACCGCATCGATTCCATTTCGGCATACATCCACCGCAAACTGCTCTTCTCTCAAACCTTTTTGCAAAAAAGTTGATAGTTTTTTGTCGTCTTCAACGATCAATATTTTCATCTTTTTTTTATTCATTATGCCAGTTTTTTAGATTCAATGCCATTCATTAAACACAGTACTGAAGCAATCCCTTTTTACTTAGTGGTAACCTCCGTATTGCCCATGGCTGGTTCTTTGTCCGAATCTGGGATTCACCACATTGCTAAAAATAAATCCAAAACTGCCTGCCATTTTTGTTACTATTATATAAAGGCAGGATTAAATGAAGGTTAAATTTAGATTAATAAATTTTAATATTAGTCAGAAATATGTGTCTGGTCCTCAATTGACCTAAAGCTCTCACTCAAGTAAGATAGCAAAGAAAAAATGAGTCAAAAACACAAACACACTAATCATTTAATCAATGAAACCAGCCCCTATCTTCTCCAGCATGCTCACAATCCTGTTCATTGGAATCCCTGGAACAAAAAAGCGATATCCAAAGCCAAGAAAGAAAACAAACCCATATTTTTATCTATTGGTTATTCTTCCTGCCATTGGTGTCATGTGATGGAGAGAGAATCGTTCAAAAACAAAGAAATTGCAGATATACTCAACAAATATTTTATTTCCATAAAAGTGGACCGGGAAGAAAGACCTGATATAGATGAAATCTATATGTCAGCAGTAGTGGCTTTATCTGGAAGAGGAGGATGGCCGCTCACTGTATTTTTAACCCCGGACCTCAAACCTTTTTTTGGAGGAACTTATTTCCCCCCTGAAGACAAACAGGGAATGATTGGCTTCAAACGTTTGATCCTCCAGATCAGTGATATATGGAGGGAACAAAAAGAACGGGAAAAAATAATGCAGGATGCCGAAAACCTGACCCATGCTGTTGAAAAAAGGACTTCTTCGGTTATTTCTGGATATCACCCTGATGAATTAAACAAAGATGTACTGAAGAACGCTGTGATCGAATTAAAAAAATCATTTGACCCAGAGTGGGGAGGGTTTGGGATCGCGCCCAAATTTCCTCCATATGGAGCCATTTCTTTTCTTCTTCAAGATTATTATTACACCCACAATAAAAGCTCCATTGAAATGTCCATCACTACCTTAGACCACATGTATACAGGTGGACTTTATGACCATTTAGCCGGAGGATTCCATAGATATTCTACTGACCGTAAGTGGCTTGTGCCTCATTTTGAAAAAATGCTTTATGATAACGCTCAATTGTCTTATGTGTATTTTCAGGCTTATTTAGTCACAAAAAAACATATTTATTTAAATACGGCTCAAGAGACATTGAATTATGTTACCACTTATATGACTAATGACGCTGGAGGATTTTACTCAGCAGAAGATGCGGATATGGAGGGGAAAGAAGGACTTTTTTATCTTTGGAAGCAAGAGGAAATCAATAACCTATTGGATTCACAGGAGGCTGATATTTTCTCCCATTACTATCAAGTAAAAAAAGAAGAAAATTTTCCCTATCAAGAATCCTATCACAAAGGAAAAAACATCCTTCACATAAGAGAAAACCTGTCTTCTCTCTCTCAAAAATATAACATGAGCGAAAAAAAACTTCAGGATATTCTGGATACAGCCAAATCCAAGTTATTAAAAGCCCGTAACAAACGGGCCAGACCTTTTCTTGATGATAAAATCATAACCTCTTGGAATTCTCTCATGATATCTGCCTTTTCTCTTGGATATCAGGTATTGGATGATAATTCATACCTGAGCCATGCTCAAAAAGCAGCTCGTTTTTTAATCCAACACCTTCAGAATAAAGACGGAATTCTCTTCCGAACTTACAGGTCAGGAAGAAGAAAATACTTTGCTTACTTAGAAGACTATGCCTTTTTTATTCGGGCTCTTATGGATCTTTATGAATCTGATTTCAATGAGGATTGGATCAAACACGCTGAAAGACTTGCTGAAGATATGATCAACCTTTTTTGGGATGATAAAAAAGGACAGTTCTTCAACACCAATAAATACCATGAAAATCAGATCGTTCGGACCATAACTCTCAACGACAGCGCTCTTCCTTCTCCATCAGGCATTTCTGTGGAAGTCCTCATACGGTTGGGACGTCTCTTTCAAAAAAATGGTTACCTGGAAAAATCGCAGAAAATTCTTCAATCTATTAAAAACCATATTTATAAATATCCTCAGTCCTATTTAACAATGCTCTTGAATGTGAGCTGTATGGTTTATCCAGAAAAAGAAGTAGCCCTTATAGGGAAAATAAATTCACAACAAACCAAAAATTTAATAAGGACGGTCAGGGAACATTTTATTCCAAATCTCACATTGGCTTTGTTAAACCCTGAAAATAAAAACCCTCAGAAGATATCTTCAAAAATTCCACTTCTAAGAAATAAAAACCTCATCAATGGAAAATCGACCGTTTATGTGTGCGAAAATCATCAATGTAAAAATCCGGTAACATCCCCTGAAAAGCTGGAGGAACAGCTATAAAGCTTTGGGTCCATTTGGGAAGAGGGGGCCTTTGATTATTTTTTCCCATTTCTTGCCACTTTTCATCTGTCAGACGGTCATCCAAAGGTTGTTTGAATTCATAATAAGAAAACACAGCTCCATGTGTTAATCGGTATCCTTTTTGGTCTTTAATAATCACATATATATGAAAAGGAGATCCCACGCCCTCCTCTAAAACCTGAGAAGTATTTGGATCAGTGTGAACATCAGCAATGATGTCCATCTGTTCATCCGCACCAGAACTTATGCGCTTCTGTATGGATTCAGGAAATCTTTTTAGCTCATTGAGAGTGCTTCCAATATTCCAAATAAATGAGTACTCCTCTTTTGTTAATGACTTTTTCTCAAGTTCTTTTTCTGAAATGATTTTTAACCAATTGAGCACATTTTCAAATTCTTCTATTTTATCCTGAACCTCGATTATTTCTATTTTTAAATCACTGTTTATTTCTTTTAATCGAGTCATCATCTCTTTGATTCTTTGATAAACCTGAGGATAAGGCTCCACATATCCATAGGTTAATGAAGGCTGGGGCATGGGCGCTCTACCCATAACTGTATAGCTCTGCTTGGCGTACAGGATGGTATCGTGTCTTAATTCTGTCCAAGAACCTAAAGTGGTCATCAATTCTTTATCTTTCCAAGCTTGGTTTTTCATGAATTCAGGCATATTCTGTTTCTGGTCATCTTTTAAAAGTGGGATCAAACTATAAAGCCACTGCCAATAAAGATTCTGGGTCCATTTTTTTTGAGTTAGGGAAGAAAATTCTTCCCTCAGTTTATTCAGCTGTTCCTCATACCATCTATAATCAGTATCTCCTTCCTTTTTCAAGATATTTAAAGCCCTTTGAGATCCCAAAACAGTCATTATGTCCAAACCTCTTGGAAAAGCTCTCACAGGTCCCGCATTAGGGATTATTTCCATAGTGAAGGGATTGTTATTTCCTTGGTATTCCATCCCTTTGACTCCATAAACCATTTGTTGAAACACATAAGAATCAGGAATAAATCTCTGTCCCATGAATCGAAATCCCAATGTGGTCTGCTCAAATCCCCCGTCTTCTCTATAAGAAGCTCCGGAAAGAATTTTAGGGGGTCTGAGCTCTAAGGCTTTCTGTATGAATTCAGATAGGAATTCATCTTCATGATATTTATCAATATCCTGTTCAGCGGGAAATACTTTTTTTACAAGAGATATATAATCTTCAACATTCAAATCGTCTGTTTTTCCAACAAAATACACTGTGGGCTCATAAATCATATTCCACAACTGATAGGCTTTATCATCCCTCATAAAAGCATCCACCATTAATAAAGCTTGAAGAGTCATTTTTTTCCCATGAATCACAGCCTGTTTGTTTTTTCCCGGCTTTAATTTGAAATCAATTCTGCCGTACCACATCATGACTTTAAAATATTTTTTAAATGTGTTGTTTCGGGTATAATGCCCTCTGGGGATATACTGACTGTAGTCTTCATAAGCATAAGGATGGTTCATCAGGGATGGATGATCTATATAATCCAAAAGTGCCCTAAATTTGATTCCTTTATGTTCAGAAATATTTTTCAATTCTTCACTCACTAAATCTTCCAGCTGGTATCCGGGTTTGTATTCAGGTTCAAACAGAGTGTTCGCTACAGAAAAAAATCCTATATTTAAACGAGCTGCGTGTCTGACCTCTTTATCCTCTGCTTCTTCAAACTGAATTTTTGAAATCTGGAGCATCCGCTTCGTCAGCTCCTTGGCAAAGTCATTGAGCTTTTCAATTTCAAGAATTCTTAAAACAGAATCAAAAAATACATGAGAGGTGTGTAAAGCTGCATCTGTAGTGATAAAAATGGGATGATTCTTTTCCCTGCACTTTACATAAACATCAAAAATTTCCTTTTCATTCCCAGGTATGACCACAAAACCATTTTTCTTCAATAGATTCAGGCTGTTTTTCTCAAGATTCAATTGATCGAGAAGCTCAAGTTTTTGTAAAGAATATTCATCTGGATTATTTTGTCCTAAAATAACACCCTGTATCATTAATAAAAAAATAACTAAAAATCCTGCACCCTTTTTTAATTTAAATTGCAATTTGATTTCCCCCGTTCAATTATAATTTGATACACCATTATTATTATACTGAATTCCTTTTTAAAAACTCAAATTTTTCTATACTTTGGTAAGCATTTCTAAAACCGTGATACATGTGATGTAAAATGTTTATTAAGGGAAGAAGGCATGGGATGAGGAATCCCATAATTAATATTGTATTTTTATGATATTATTCTATAATATATATAGAAATTATAGGAGACGAAATTCTTATGATAAAAAAAAGTCTGATGATAACTTCACTATTGATTTTTTTTATATCCTGCACAGGGATGAACGGACATTTTGAAAAAAGCGGCCTACAAAACAGCCAAGCAGATTCAAAGGGGACTGACATGAAAAATAAAGTTATTAAATCAGAAAAAGAGTGGAAAGAAATCCTAACCCCAGAAGAGTACCGAGTATTAAGAAAATCTGGCACAGAAAGACCCTTTTCCGGAAAATACAATGACCATTGGGAGAAAGGAATTTATCACTGTGCTGCATGCGGAACTCCTCTTTTCAGTTCAGAAACAAAATATGACCATGGAACAGGATGGCCCAGCTTTACCTCTCCTGTGGATGAAAGCAACCTCAAGTACTTAAAGGATTTTTCTCACGGCATGATAAGGACAGAAGTCAGATGCACAGTGTGTGACTCTCATCTGGGTCATGTCTTCAATGACGGCCCTGCCCCTACACACAAACACTTTTGTATCAATTCAGTGGCTTTGGATTTCAAACCATCCACTGAAACAGCCTATTTTGCCGGAGGATGCTTCTGGGGAATAGAACACAAATTTAGCCAAGTCCAAGGA
>DASRVI010000172.1:0-3288 GCA_035655135.1 Acidobacteriota bacterium
ATAAAAAAATGGCGATACCTTCATTATCAATTTATTTTCAGCGATATGCAAGATTATTTCAAAAACATCAAATGTGATTATTTTATTGTTTGTATTTTTAATTTTAATCGCCATTTTTTTACCATTGAGGCGAGCCGATCTGAAATTCAGATATGGCTTGTGCTCCGTTCAGATTTTTAACGCCATTCTTTGCACTGTGTTTTCGGCTGCTGCACAACTCCCCCCGTCCGTGGGTCAAACATGCTCACAGCTCAGCTTCGCTGAGTTCCCTCGAACACAGCACTCAGAAGGCTAAATCTTCAAAGTCGCTTCAGCCACACCTGAATTTCATTAGGCTCTACACAACCTCGACTCGTGAATAGTTCAGGTTCACACATAATTAAGTTTTTTATTATAACACAACACAAAAAAGTTAAAACCGAATGCAAAGGGAAACACCACCATTCCCTTGACATTTGCATTTATAGAGATTAATTTATTACTAATTTTCTGCGAAACAAAAATGGTTCCTGTTTTTAAGGAGAAATGCTATGAAATCAAAAATTGACTATAAAGAAATATCAAAGCTAATTGATCTGCTTGAAAAAAGGAACCTCGTTGATTTCGAACTCGAATTGGAAGATTTTAAAATAAAGATCAGTAGGGAACAAAGCAAGCCTAAGGTCAAAGAATTAGCTGTTATCCCTAAGTCTGTCCAGCCAGAAAAAAGCACAGAAAAAAAAGAATTACCCCAGGAAAAACTCGAACAAAATAACCTCCACTTCATCACCTCTCCCATGGTGGGAACATTTTATAGAGCCCCTGATCCCTCCTCTCCCCCATTTGTTAAGATTGGGGAAGAGGTTAAGAAAAACCAAACCTTATGTATCATAGAAGCCATGAAATTAATGAATGAAATCGAATCTGATATTGAAGGTAAAGTCAATGATATATTGGTCAAAAATGGCAGCCCTGTCGAGTATGGACAAAAACTCTTTTCAATAAAAACTGAATAAATGTTTTCAAAAATATTGATAGCCAACAGGGGAGAAATCGCGCTCCGAATAATACGAGCCGCTAAAGAATTAGGAGTCAAAACAGTCGCCGTGTTTTCAGAGGCAGATAAAGACTCTCTTCACACCATTCTTGCAGACGAAAAAGTATGCATAGGCCCAGCTAAAGCAAGTGACAGCTATCTGAACATCCCTAACATAATAAGCGCTGCACTGATCACAAAAGCTGAAGCGGTTCACCCAGGTTATGGATTTTTGGCTGAAAACCCCCGTTTTCCTGAGATATGCAAACAGGAAGGACTGGTTTTTTTAGGGCCATCTGCTTCATTAATGAGAGTTCTGGGGGATAAAAACAGAGCCCGTCAAGAAATGAAAAAAGCAAAGCTTCCCATTCTCCCCGGATCGGAAGGGATAATCAAGGATTTAAACGAAGCTGAGAAAACAGCTAAAAAAGTTGGGTATCCCATTATACTTAAAGCCACTGCAGGGGGAGGCGGGAAAGGAATGCGGATCGTCCGTTCCTTTTCCAATCTAGAATCTCAGTTCACCATTGCTCAGAATGAATCAAACTCTGCTTTTGGTAATCCCAATCTGTATATAGAAAAATACATTGAAAATGCAAGACATATTGAAATACAGGTGATCAGAGATTTCAGAGGTCAAGTCATGGCTTTTGGGGAAAGAGAGTGTTCAGTACAGAGAAAGCATCAGAAAATTTTAGAAGAAACTCCTTCTACTTTTATTGATGAAAAAACACGTAAAAAAATCATAAAAGCTGTGGAAACAGCCACAGAACACATTGACTACCACAGTCTAGGTACTTTTGAGTTTCTTGTTGACAGCAAGAAAAATTTTTATTTTATGGAAGCAAACACCAGAGTTCAGGTAGAACACCCCGTAACTGAAATGGTCTATGGAATCGATCTGATAAAAGAACAGATTAGAATCGCAGCTGGAGAAGATCTTAGTTTGAGCCATGATTTAAGACTTAAAGGACACAGCATTGAATGCCGAATCAATGCTGAAGATCCTCATTCATTTGCCCCTTCTCCAGGAAAAATTGATTTTCTTGTTTTTCCAGGAGGAGAAGGAATTCGTGTAGACTCTGCGGCTTATCAAGGATGGAACATTCCTCCCGACTATGATTCCTTAATAGCTAAAATTATATCTTATGCCCCTACTCGAAAAGAAGCTGTAAAAAAAATACAGATCGCTTTAGAAATGACTACCATCGTTGGAGTAAAGACAAACATTCCTCTGCATTTGAATATTCTATCAAATTCGGATTTCCTGAAAGGGAAATACAACACCCAATTTCTTGAAAAACTTATCTCTACAAAAGCCGACCTTTAAAATCTTTCCTCTATCAACCGCATAAAGACTTGAAAACTCCCCTCATTATCTTCCACCACCAGCTCATTGATTCCGAGTTGAAGCTCTCCTTGAATGGGCATGACAACTTCACTGCTCTCCCCAATATAAAATTCCTTTATGATTTCGTTTCTTATTTCTTCTCCTGTTTCTTCATCCTCTTCTATGGAAATAAGCAGCACCACTCTTCCAATAAGAGCACCCAGATTCTTGTCTGTAATGGGCTGCTGCATGGTCTTTAAGTTATATCCATTTGGATCACAATATGCTTTTGGATTTCCTTTTTGAAGAGAGATGGTGCCTTCAGCACTAAAATAAATGGTTTCTCCTTTTTCAACATCAAAGCCAGTGCTTATCCAATGCTGGTTTGCTGGTATTTCTGTGCTGTAGACTTTGGTTTTTTCCAATTTTGGGCGCTTCATATCCTGACCTCGGACTGGATGGACACAGAGGAAAGTGATCCCATAAACAAAAAATGTCACGAAAATCAAAAAACACATCCTATTTTCAGTCATATTTTTCCCATTTTTAATATGTCGATCATCTGTTCATGAATCTTTCCATTAGTTGCCAGGACCTGATTTTTTCCTGGATTAAACTTTTTGTTATGGAAATCAGTAACACACCCTCCTGCCTTTTTCACTATCAAAGCACCAGCTGCTGTATCCCAAGGAGAGAGCTTCAACTCCCAAAACCCATCCACTCGACCACAAGCCACGTAGCAGAGGTCAAGAGCTGCTGAACCGCAGCGGCGGATGGCTTGAGACCTTAGGGCAAAATTTGAAAAATGATCCAGATTATTTTGTTCGCTTTCTCTTATGTCATAGGGAAAACCAGTGGCCAGAAGGCTTTTATCAAGTTCTTCAATAGAGGATACTTGTATGCTCTGATCATTCAGAAAAGCTCCTCTTCCCTTTGTAGCTGT
>DASRVI010000173.1:0-2565 GCA_035655135.1 Acidobacteriota bacterium
CCATGGGAGCTCCCCCTATAGCAGAGGTAGTGCCCATGATTCCAGATGCGGTTCCAGCTCCTAATAGATTTATCGGTTTGAGTTGGAGTCGTATTCCTGAAACACTGATGATCACAGCAAGAAGTATCATCGCACCAAAAAGGATAGAAACATTTTTCCTTGGAATGACAGTAAGAAGAAAAGAACCCACAGCTGCTCCAGCGATCCTTCCAGCCACAGCCCAAGTGATTTCCTTGAACTTAATGGCTTGTCGTTCTCTGCGGGCTATAAGAACGGTGAGGCAAAGTGCTGATAATAAAACAGGGCCAGGCACAAAGATAGGATTTAACATGACTAATAAAGGAACTCCTATGAGTCCAAGACCGAATCCAATAGAGCCTTGCAGCGCAGCTCCACAGGTAGTGATGAGAAAGGCTAAAATAGATTCAACAAGAGTTAAAGGAAAGTCCATTATTCTAAGAAAATATAATTTTCATCAAATTTAATTTTGTCTCCTGTGATTAGTCTGGGAATGTTTTTTTCATTCAACAATTGGTTCAATTCGGGTATGCCTTAATCTTCTTAATTTCAATTTTCCCTCCTAAGCTAAAAGGTTTAATGAAATAATGAAATCAAAAAATATTTTTATCATAATATAGGATAGCATGTCAAAAAAAGAAGATTGAGTTATGGAATATGATTTGACAATGCAGGGACTTAAAAATTAACATGAGCAAGACCATTGATTTTTCAAGATGAGAAATAAACTTTATAAGTTGCTTTTATTCCTTCCTTCTTTATTTTATTATAGCCTGATATTTTTCTTATCTTCAAAAAGCTATCAAGTCAATATTGAGATTTTCTTTTTTGATAAAGGAATTCATATTATTGAATTCGGGGTGTTGGGATTTCTTCTTTCTCTCGGATTTTTTACTTTTAGTCTTTCCTTTAAAAACAAGTTTATTTTGGTCTTTACCATTGGCTCTTTTTTAGCTGTCTTAGATGAAATTCATCAGTTTTTTGTTCCGATGAGAACAATGGAAGCCTTTGATTTAGCCGCTGATATTTTGGGTATTGGATTGGGATTTTTTATTTTTAATTATATTTACAAAAAAACAGGTGAATCCCTTTTTTAAAATTGAATTTTCAGAATCCCCCAGATGATGCATTTTATTGACTGGATGAAGGGACTGTGATAGTTTGGTTGAGAAGTTAAAACCTGAGGAGAAGACAAATGGAATCACAAAAATCCAGTTCGACCAAAAAATGGCTTATTGGATGCGGAATCGGGTGCGGTGCTGTGATCATCATAGGAATCATTCTTATTGTGGGGGGCGTTTTTTTTATAAAAAATATGGTGACCAGCTTTGAAGAATCAGAAGATATTTTAAGGGAGTTAACAGAAAAATACGGAGAAATAGAGGAATACTGCCCATCTCCTTCAGGATCCATAGCGCCGGACCGGATGGAGGCATTTCTCAAAACAAGGGAGTTGATACAACCCGAGATTAAAGAACTTGAGCAGACTTTTGATTTGCTTTCAGATGAGCAGGAACAAAAAAGAGCTGAGAAAAAAGAATCTTCAGGAGTGTTCAAAAAAATCAAAACCGGAATTGGGCTGATCCCAAAAATTGCTGAGTTTTTGAAAAAGAGGAACCAAGCTTTGTTAGAAGTAAAGATGGGTATAGGTGAATATTATTACATTTATACCATAGCCTACTACTCCTGGCTTGATAAGTCCATCACAGATGGAGTTCCTATCCATATAAATCGAGAGAACGAATTTGATTATCATTATGGGGAAGACGAAGAATCCCAGGAGATCAGAAGAGATTTGGCAGTGAGACGTTTGAATAAAATGCTCCTTCCCATGCTGAAAAACCAATATGAAAGACTAAAGAAAACTGCTGATAGAGAAATCTCTGAAAATTGGAGAAGCGATTTAAAAGAAGAGATAGAAGCCATGGAAAAAGATAGGTATCGGCTTGTTTGGCAGGATGGACTACCAGAAGTGATTGAGTCTTCCCTTAAGCCTTATAAAGATCGCCTAGAGTCAAGCTACAGCTCATCCCTTAATAATCTAGAACTTCTCCTTGAACAGCGGTAATGGCTTATCCTCTTTAAAGAAGCTTTGTTCTAAAAAATAAATGAACAAAGAGATCCTTAGGCTTTCCATCCCCATTATCATCAGTAATGTATCTATTCCCTTATTGGGAATGTGGATTAGGCGCCTGTTTTGCTTTTTTTTATTTTTCATTTCTTTTTATTTTGCTTTTCTATGTATTTTTGATGATATTCTTCAGCCTTAAAAAATTCTTCGTAGGATTTAACTTCTGTAACAATAGAGCCTTGAAATTTATTTGAATTTTCAAGTTCAGCGATTTTTTCTTCAGCAGCAGCCTTTTGTTTTTTATTCACATAAAAAATGGCTGACCTGTATTGAGTTCCTACATCAGGTCCCTGTCTGTTGAGCTGTGTGGGATCATGAAAAGAGAAAAATTTATCAAGCAGGTTCTCATAGGTGATTTGAGATGGATCATAGGTGATTTTGACTGTTTCAGCATGTCTTGTGTTTCCAGAACAGAC
>DASRVI010000174.1:0-2112 GCA_035655135.1 Acidobacteriota bacterium
CGGCTCCACTGGCTGCATCTGCGCTGGAGTTGTTGATAGCTTCGAAATCCATTGTTTCGGAATCAACAATAATAAAATAAGGGCTTCTGCCGAATCTTGGATCGACTTGAGCAGAAAAATCAGGTTTTGTTGCTGTCACAGCGATTTTCATTTAGCTTCTCCTTTCCATTATTTTCCTCCCGTGAATTATTCGTAGAAAAGTGAATTTTTAATTTTTTCTTTTTCGGCAATAATGAAAACCATTTTCATTTATATGATAATACTCTTACTCCAACTTGTAAAGGAACATAAAGCCAGAAATCAGATTAAAGGAATCCTCACAAAGACGTATTTAAGATTTACAAAGCAAAGAAAATAAATATAATAAGATTAATGAATGTTCCTTTAGAAAGGGATTTCTTAATAGCTTTTGGCACGGATGATGGTGAAAGTTTGAACGATGATCATGTGGGAATGGCAAAATATTTGAGCAGAAGAATAAAGAGGCAGATAGAAAGCATCTTGTGCTGTGATCAGATGATAGCTCTTGAAAAAATCGTTTACATCTTTGAAAATAAATTAATAATAAAGGGTATCGCCTTTTTTTATGAATAGGTCAGGTTAAAAGTCTGTTTTAAAAGCAAAAAACAGAATATTATCTTTTTTGAATGACCCGAATTTGGTGTGATTTTCGTCTCCTGATACCATAAATCCACCCGCCTGGAAAGTGACCAGATCTTTGATTTTGTACTCTAAAGACGGCATAAATGAAAAGGAGCGCCCCTGACCACTAAATTCAACCAAGCCTCCTAATTCCAAGGTCAGCTTCTCTCTCAACAGACTGTGTTCAACTCTGGCTAAAATATAGTCTTCGATTTCCCCAAAAAACATTCCTTTTTCAAATCCGAATAAGGATTGGGCTTGAGAGGAGTAATCGGTTTCGTCAAAAAACCCGTGCAGGTACTGGGCATTCAAATAAATCCCGCTCCCGATATCAAGGGTATAATCTGCACCCAGTACATATTTCAAGTAAGAGTCTTCGAAAAGGGAGAAAGTTTTTTTAACCAGAGAAGGGCCTCCGTTGACAGGGATGGATATAAAGGCAAAACCATCCACATCTTCAGGCCTCACATAAGCCAACTCAGCCCAGAAGCCAACAGAAAATATCTCGCCAGCCGCATCCAATCCAAATACCTCTTTTTGGGGGTATTTATAGGAATATTCAAGTCCGGTAAGTGAAGTGGGAGTGACGCCGTAAAGCCTGGGAAGACCAAAGTTACCCCGGTAATAACTCAAACCCAAGTCTGTGTTCAACAAAACGGTTGAAAATCTCAATCCTACATTTGTATTTTGAAGAAGCTTGTTTTCAGTCTCGATTTTGACATAAGTGGGCATGAGACCCTGAGTGACCATATCAGAAAAATTAGAAGGAAGGGGAGCGATCTGCCGTGATAACAGCCACACCAGCTGGATTTTAGTGAAGCCGGAAAAAAAATATTCGAAATTGAGGGCTGTCTCAGGCCGTCTTTCTGCAAAATAGTCCGGGTCAAAGGTGAGAAAATTAGCAAAATCAATGGGATTCAAATTATCCACCACATTGACTTTATCTGCGGTTCCCCACTGGATTCTCTGTTTTCCCAGGGAGAAATCAAGACCCTTTATAATGAAATCAGTGACTCGAATGTTTCCTTCATAAAGAAATAAGTCAAAAGGCTCTGCTTGAGTGGGAGCACCTGAAGGGCTGGATTCAGGGAATCTCCACTCAGAGAAGAGGGCGTCCGGTTGGGAAAAACTGTGAAATCGAACTGAGTAGCTTATTTGATCAGATAAGAAGCCGGAGAAGCGCAAGCGGGTCTCAAGACGCTTAGTCGCAAATTCAGAGGAATCGTGAATAAAATAGAGGCCATCTGTATTCTTTTTTAAAAAAAGAGAGGAGAAAAGCTTCACTCGCCCGGATAGGTTGACCTCTGCTCTGGCGGTCAGAGGAGAAACAAAAAGGATCACCAGAAAGAAAATCACTGTTTTTTTCATCGGATACTCCTTTTTAGATATCTGGGAGTGAATAGTTCTGAGTCCAGGCCCTGGTCTGTTTGAATATCTTTCATGGTAAGCTCTGTCCAAGATCCTTCCTTG
>DASRVI010000175.1:0-3501 GCA_035655135.1 Acidobacteriota bacterium
GCAGAAATCTCATCCATATTTTCGGTGGTTAACTCTATTACTTATAACTTTAAATCTATTGAAAAAGTATTCATCTTGATTAACGGAACGGAACAGGAGACCTTATCAGGTCATATTGATCTTCGAAAACCCTTTCTTCCCCGCTATGACCTTATCATGGATTAAAACATCTTTTCTTATTTAATTTTTGGCCGGAAAAATGACAAAGTTACCTCAAATTGCCATAATCGGATTTCCCAATGTGGGGAAATCGACATTATTCAATAGGCTTCTAGGAGAAAAAAAGGCACTTGTGCATTCGTCTCCAGGAATGACACGGGATATGAACTCAAGTCTGTGCACGGTAAAAGATAAAAAATTTATTCTCGTCGATACAGGCGGTTTTTTTGATTCTGAATCAAATCCTATCACAGCTAAAGTCAAACTTAAGGCATGGGAGGCTTCAAAGCAGGCGGATGCCTTGATATTCATGCTTGATGCCAGAAAGGGAATTCTACCTCCTGAACAAGAGCTTTATATTTCACTTAAAAAGCTCAACAAGCCCATAATTGTGGTGGTTAATAAAATGGATTCATCCTTTATAGAAGAGAAACACTTATGGGAATTCTATAAATTAGGGGAAAATTCCATTATTTCAATTTCTGCAGAACATAAAAGAAATTTAGAAAAACTTGAAAAGGCGATCTATGAGGTTATACCCCAAAAGTCTCCCCAAGAAGAACAGCAAAAACCGCTGAAAATAGCCATTGTAGGAAGAATCAATGTAGGCAAATCCTCGCTGGTTAATCTCATTGTGGGTCAGGAGAAGCTCATAGTCAGTGAAACTCCTGGAACCACCAGGGACAGTATTGATACCATTGTGTTGAGAAACGGACGGCCTTTTTGTCTTGTTGATACGGCTGGGATTCGCAAATTAAGCCGAACTAAGGATAACAGAGAAAAAGCAGGTATCATCATAGCCAAGAAAAACATTCAGAAGGCTGATGTGGTGTGCTTGCTCATGGATTCAACTGAGTTCCCCACCCGCCAGGATGCAGCCATAGCCCATTTGGCTCATGATTCAGGAAAGCCGCTTATGCTGGCATTGAATAAATGGGACTTAATTCCCTCTAAAGAAAAGGTTTACCAGGATTTTAAAGAAAAGACCTATGCCAAACTGGAATTTGTTTCTTATGCACCTCTTCTCTTTATATCAGCAGAAACTGGGAAAAGAGCCCCCAAAATTTTAGATTTAGCTGCAAAAATTTATGAAAATGCAAGGATGAGAATCCCCACTTCTCACCTTAATAGATTTCTGAATTATGTGACCCAGCACAATCCTCCTTTATCCAAAAAAAAAGACAAGATAAAAATCAAATATATGGTGCAGCAAAGTGATCTCCCGCCTACTTTTGTTCTTTTTACTCACTCACGGAGCACTCTTTTACCCTCCTATCAAAAATATTTTTTGGCTCTTTTGAGAGAAAACTTTGATTTGTGGGGAACTCCAATCCGTCTCCGCCTTAAAAGGAATTAGACAGGAACAGGAGAACGAGTATGTTTTACTTGACTTTAATGAGGCTTTTTATTATAAATTCAAATTACTAACATGAATCGATACAAAGATTAAGGAGGTCATAATGTCTCTAAAAAAGATGAATCCCGCTCTGATCACTGTTTTAGCTGTTATGCTCGTTTTAGCTACAGTAAGTTGCGAGAAAATTAAGGTTAGCCAATTAAAAGCGAATTTTTATTTTTCCAATGCAAACCAAGCTTTTTCAGAGCAAAAGTATAGAGACGCTATAGAAAACTATGAAAAAGCTTTAGAATTAAACCCAAATCTTGTTCAAGCTCACCGTTTTCTAGGAGAAAGTTATAAAGCCGTTTACAGCCCTGGAGTTGAAACTGAGAGAAACATGGAACGTGCCCAAAAAGCTCTAGAAGCTTTGAAAAAGGCCTATGAAATCAGTCCGGATAATGAGGAAATAATACACTCCTTGGCAGATATGTATGATAAATTAAGAAATTTTGAAGAGGCTGAAAAGTTGTTTCTGAAGATTTTGGAAATGAATCCTACGGATATGAGTAATTATTATGTTGTGGCTGAGTTTTATAAAAGATACGCAGGTGGTGAAAGTGAGGAAGGAGAAGGAGAAAAAGTAGAAGAGGAGGGGAAGATACCTTTTGAAAAGGCTGAGCAGATGTATTTAAGAAGAATAGAGCTGGAACCCTACAATCCCCAAGGTTATGCCTATATAGCCCAGTTTTATGAAGACTTAGAGTTGAGCGTGAGAAGAGTAGATCAAGCCTATCACTATTATGATTTAAGAACTAAAGTAGAACCAGAAAATCCCAAAGCATGGCTGTCAAAAGGAGTGAACAGATGGGCTAAAGCTTTTAGACTGCAGAACCGGCTTAGCAGACAGCAGCGTTTAGAGGCTGCCAAAGAAGGAGAAAGATGTTTGCTTAAAGCAAGTGAGCTGGACCCAAAATATCCAGAACCCTATTCTTGGTTGAGTGTTATTTACCAGAGTGTGCTGGCTAAGATTGATCCAGACAGAGCGGAACGCTATATCCAGGATGGCCAGATGTACCTTGACAGGTATAAAGAGGCAAGAGAAGCAGAGGCAGAAAGACAAAAACTGGAGAAGGAATTAAAAAAGTAAAGTAAACTGAGATTTCTATTTAGCAAACTTAATTATTAAAAAAAGGCCTATTGTTAAATAGGCCTTTTTTTTTCACGGCCCAATGTTCATACCTTTAAAAGATGACAATCCCATCCAACGTTTTCCCTATGTCACTGTTTTTTTGATTGCGTTAAATTGTTTGATTTTTTTCTATCAGGTTTTTTCTATCAACGGGCTGGAGTATTTAATCATCAAGATGGGAGTTATCCCTTATGAGATAACCCATCTGACCACCATAGCTGGAGTTCCCAGGATTTCCCCTCCCCTCACTCTTTTTACCTCTATGTTCCTCCATGGAAGTTTGTTTCATCTTCTAGGAAATATGCTTTATCTTTGGATATTCGGGAATAATATAGAAGATCATTTGGGATCGACTCGATTCATTCTTTTCTATTTTGTTTCTGGTTTAGGGGCGAGCATGGTCCATATACTGTTTAATTTTAATTCAACCACTCCTGTCATTGGGGCAAGTGGGGCGATTGCAGGAATTTTGGGAGCATATTTAATATTATTTCCACATGCCAGAGTGCTCACTTTTGTATTCCTCATTTTTATCATAAGAATCATTCCCATACCTGCGGCTTTTGTCCTGGGGATTTGGTTTTTGGGTCAGCTGTTGAATGTGGGTCTGGGGGGTGGAGTTGCCTGGTTCGCTCACATCGGTGGATTTCTTCTGGGAATAGTTTTAATCAAGCAGTTCAGCCCAAGACAACCTAAATTTACTTTTAATTAGGTATAGCCGGAAGCCTTTCCAAAACCGTGATAAACGTGATGGTTATTGTTTATTATGCATGACTGGTATAGCTTAATTAGTTGACAATTATCTGAAGATTTA
>DASRVI010000176.1:0-2774 GCA_035655135.1 Acidobacteriota bacterium
CATCAGGAAACACTTGAAGAATCATTAATATCCTTTTTTTGTCTTTTGGAGCTGATAAGTGAGCGAATTGTTATCGCAGTCCAAAAAAGTCTTTTTCATAGGATAGAAGTTTGGTTGAGAAAAGAAGTGAATACATGAAAAAGAACCTACAAAATATTATCGAAGCTTTGATTTTTGTATCCATAGAACCTCTGACTTCTGATAAAATCAAAAATATTTTGGATGAATTCCCAGATGAGGAAATTGAAAACGCGCTTAAAGAACTCCTGCATCACTACTCCAGAAACCAACGAGGGATAAATATCCAAAAAGTCTCTGGTGGTTATCTCTTTGCCACAACAAAAGAATATGATGAATATGTCAAAAGGTTTTTAAAAGATGAAAAAAAACAAAAGCTTTCCAGGGAAGCCCTTGAAACGCTATCCACTATCGCCAACCACCAACCCACGACTTTAGCAGAAATATCAGCCATACGGGGAGTGGATGCCAGCCATTGTCTAAAAACACTTCTTGAAAAAAAGCTTATTAAAATCGTGGGAAGAAAAAAAAGCCCTGGAAAACCCCTAATCTACAGGACAACCAAAAATTTCCTTACCTATTTTGGTCTCAATAGTATCGAAGATCTTCCCAGTAAAGAAGAAATCGAAAAAATATTAGAGGACAAGTATGAAGACAGCTGACCGTAACTTGTGGATAATCTGAATTTTTTCTGTCTAAGTTAAGATTTCACCACTATTTAGCATTGACAAAAACATCTTTCTCATATAGACTATCCAACTCATTCTATAAGATAACTGGATTATTCACGAGTCGAGGTAAGAGATAGCTTAGAGAAATTCAGGTGTGGCTGAAGCGACATTAAAGATTTAGCCTTCTGGTGAGTTTTTTTGAGGGTATCCGGCGAAGCCGGGCGCCGAGTATGTCTGACCCACGAACGGGGGGAGTTACGCAGGCGCCGAGAAAAACGAAGAAGAATGGCGTTAAAAATCTTTAGCGAGCACAAGCCATATCTGAGTTTCATGTCGGCTCGCCTGAATGGTAAAAAAATGGCGATTAATATTGAAAATAAAAACAGGAGAAATGTTCAGATAATGGTTCTTGAAAAAATCGTTTACATCTTTGAAAATAAATTAATAATAAAAGGAATCGCCATTTTTTTATGAATATTTCAGGATTAAGATGGAAGTAAAAATAGCGAAAAACTCAGGTTTGTGTTACGGAGTCAAGCGGGCTCTCAAAATAGCGAAAAAAACGCGCCAGCTCAAATCCGGTAAAGTCTATACTTTGGGAGACTTAATCCATAATCCACAAGTTATTTCTGACTTAGAAAAAAGAGGAATAGAGACAGCAAATAATACTGAAGAAATTAAAGAAGGGACTGTTATTATCAGAAGTCATGGCGCTTCTCCTTCCATATATGACTCCCTCAATCAAAAAAACATTGAAATAGTGGATGCCACCTGCCCTATTGTTAAAAATATACAAAAACTAGTATCCCAACTCGCTGAAAAAGAAGATGAGATAATCATTGTCGGAAACAGAAAGCATCCGGAAACCATAGCGCTTAAAGGGCACAGCTTTGGTAAGGGCTTTATCATAGAAAATAAGAAAGAAGCCGGAAAACTTCTTCCGAAAAATAAACGAGCTGTTATCAGTCAATCCACTCAAGATTTCAATACATTAAAAGAAGTAACAGGGGTGCTTTTGGGACTAACACAAGAATTAAAAATACACAATACCATATGTGAATCAACACAAATCCGGCAGGCAGCCACCTCAGAGCTAGCTGCCAATGTAGATGTCCTCTTTATAATTGGTGGGAAAAACAGCTCAAATACAAACAAGCTTTACCAAATCTCAAAAAAAATACTAAAAAATACTTACTTTATTGAGAGCGCCAAACAAATCAAACCAGATATGATTAAAGGAGCGAACAAAATAGGACTTTCAGGAGGCGCTTCCACTCCTCCTGAAGTTATTCAGGAAGTGTCAAAAAAAATCAAATCCAGCTTCAAAGATCAATATCACAGGGAGAAAACAATCCAATGTCAGAGTTAACAAAAAACAAGAACAGCATCTCAACAAAAGATTACGAAGAGCTGCTGGATAAATACAAATTCAAAGCTGCTGAATTAACACCCGGAAAATTAGTGAAAGGCAAAGTCCTTAAAATTACGCCCTCATTTGTACTTGTAGACATAGGATCAAAATCAGAAGGCATTATTCCGGTTGAAGATTTTAGCGATCCAGAAAACATGAAAAAAATTAAATTGGGTGATGAAATCGAAGCTATGCTAGAAAGAACCACCCCTAAAGATGGTTATTTGCCTTTATCCAAAAGCAAGGCCATTGCCTTGAAAGCTCTTGATAACCTTGAGAAAGCCTATAAATACAACAACTGGATAATCGGGAAAATAACAGAAAAAGTAAACAAGGGATATCTTGTGGATGTGGGAATCAAAACTTTTCTTCCTGATTCTCATGCGGATATTAAACCTGTTAAAGTCCCTGAACAAATAATAGGAAAAAGATTTAAATTTAAGGTTATCAAATTCGACCACAGAAGTGAAAATGCTGTTGTATCCAGAAAATTACTTCTTATTGATAAAAAAGAAAAAAAGAAAAAACAAGTTTTTTCACAGTTGAAGAAAGGAAAAACTTTTATGGGAGAAGTCAAAACTCTCACTAACTTTGGAGCTTTTGTTGATCTAGGTGGAATTGAAGGGCTTCTGCATATTTCAGATATGTCGTGGGGCAAAGTGAATCATCCCTCC
>DASRVI010000177.1:0-4644 GCA_035655135.1 Acidobacteriota bacterium
ATGCAAAATCCCAGTACAGCCGCAGACACCAGCAGCAGTTTGTACAATCCCATCAAGTGCTCAAGCCGTTTGAAGCCATAAGAACCCACAAAAGCACCGAAAGTGGCCCCAAAAGCAATGATGGGGAAAAGTCGCTTTCCAGCACTTTCTGAATAGATGTCATTGGCAAAACCCCAAAACTGAGCAATGATCACCACATTAAAAATACTGGCCCAAATAAAAAATATGATGCTGATGGTGCTGAAAGAGATTCCGAACAGATTTAAAACAGAAAAAAGGATCAGATTGGAAATAAAAAACAGAGTGACCCAGGCGATGAGTTTTTGGCGGGAAACTTTTGACGATATATAACTGAAGGCTTTGATCACAAAAATGAGCAGAATCGAAATTACCCCATAAAGATAGCTTTTGGTCTCAGGTCCCCATTCTGTAAGAATAGATGAATCTCTCACAATCTTTATGATATAGTAAGCTCCCAGTATTAAAAAAATGTTCAAAGTCAGCAGTAAAGCTGTGATCCCTTCACCAGGATAGACTTCGGTAAACAATCTCAAAATTTTATGAAGAAACCCAGACTCTTTTTTCACATCTCCCCTTTCATTCATGGAATCCTCCAAACAATTAATCCTGAACTATTCATCAACCAGGGTCAACCTTGACCAGTGAATAATCCAGATTCATCAAATGGGATTACTTGGATTTTTTATTATCTGAAATCAAAAGTCAAACATTTGTTTGAATTTTGTCAAAATTTTAATTGAGATACCATATAATTCTCAACAAAAAAATTAGTTTTACTGTGTTTTTTATGAGAAAAAAATAGGTAAACAGGTAAGATGTCACTGTTGTTTTTGTGATTGGCATCTTGCCTTATAAAGAGAAAATGGTAGAATGTTTCTGATATGAGAAAAATTTCAGTTGCATTCATATTCATTTTCCTCGCTTTTGTCTTAAAGGTTTATCCAGAAGAAAAAAATACATTCTCCCTCCAAGAGTTGATTGATATAGGAGTGAAATCCAATCCAGAAATCATGGCAAAAAAAATGAAGACTAAGTCTCTTTATGAGGCATATCTTGCCTCCAAACGATTGTCCAATCCAGAGTTTGAATACACCACCGGAGATGCTGAATCCTATGATGGAGACATCCAAAGGATAACCCAAAATCTCTCAGTACAGCAGTCCCTTGAAAATCCTTTCAAACGGCATTTTCGCCTTCAGGTCAATAAAAAAACCTGGGAAGCTTCAGAACTGAACTATGAATACTTGAAGCTGGAGATTACCAGTGAAATCAAAGAAATCTTCTTTAAAATTCTTTTTTTAAAAAAGAAGCTGGAGCTGTCTAACAAAAAAAAGAATTCCATAGAAAAGATCTACCAACTCATAAAGAAGAGAGCTGACCTTGGTGAAGTAAAAGATTTGGAGGCCCTTAAGCTTTCTGTGGAGATGCTCAAAGCTCAGAATGATTTGAATGAAGTCAAAACTGAATTGAAACTTTCAAAAGCCAGACTCAATACACTCTTAGGAAACTCTCTTCCTCAGGATTTTAAGGTCAAAGGAGAACTCAGATATGTTCCCTTGATTTTCAGTGAAGAATCTATACTTGAAGAGAAACTCAGCAATCACCCCCTTATGAAAGAAAAACAGGCCTTGGTTGAACAAGCCTGGGACAATATCAATTATGTGAGATGGCAGAGATTCCCGGATTTTAATCTCGCTGCCTTCAGCCAGAAAATGCTCGAAGGGACCAATCAGGGAATCGGGATTTCTCTTGATATTCCTTTATGGAACCAAAAGTCCAGAGAGGTTTTAGAAGCAGAAAATCTAGCCCTCAGTCAGAGCCGAGAACTGCAGGCTCTGCGCATGGAACTCTTCAGCCAAGTCCAAACAAAATTGAATCGCCTTGACCTTTCTGAACACACCATCCGGCTTTTTGAACAAGCTCTTTTAAGACAAGCTCAGGAAAGCATGCGTATATCTGAATTAAGCTATCATCACGGAGAAATATCATTGATCGAATTCCTGGATACCCAGAGGACTTACTTTAGTATCCTTAAAGACTATCAAGAATCTCTGCTGAGGTGGAATTTGGATAAAGCCGCTCTGGAAAAAGTCATGGGGGAAGAATTGAAATGAAAAAACTCACTCTATTTTTTATGGCTCTTACTGTGGTATTTGCTTTGAGCTGTTCCCATCAAAAATCCTCTTCATCATCCACTGATAAAAGTGAGCAGGTCACTAAAGAACGACCAGCAGAAGAGCACCAGCACCAAACCCTGAAGCTATCTCAAGAAAAACAAGAACAATGGGGGATCGAGGTGGGTTCTCCTAATAAGCAAACCGCTCACTCCCAAATCAAGGTTCCCGGCACTTTGAAACTCAACCAAAACAAAACAGCACACATCTCCAGCTTTGTCTATGGAAAGATCGAGTCTATTTCATCAGACCTGGGGGATCAAATCCAAAAGGGGCAGCCTCTTTTGGTCATAAATTCGCCAGAGTTTGCCAAAACCCAGGCAGACTTTCTCGAGACAAGAGCTAAGATAATTTTCAGCCGACAAGAATACCAAAGAGCTGAGATGCTGTATAAAGAAAAAGCCATTGAGGAAAAAGAATTTCTCAAGCGTAAGGCCGAGTATGAAAAACTCTCCACCCAATTTGGAGCCCTTGGTTCTGAACTCCACTCCTACGGAATCACTCATGCACAGATAGACCAGCTCATTGAAAAATGTGAATCTCTCAGAGAGAAGGAATACAAATGTGAAATCGCAGAGCCTTTCCTTCCTATTCTTTCCCCAATCTCAGGAACAGTGATATTCCGGGATGCAGTAAAGGGGGAACACATTGAGCCAGAAAAAATTCTCTTCATCATCTCTGACTTAACCACTCTTTGGGCTGAATTGGATGCCTATGAAAAAGACATCCCTTATGTTCATAAACACAGCCAGATCTTTATTCGGTCTTCCCTATATCCAGAAAAAACGTTTCCAGCCAAAATCATTTACATCAGTGATGTGATTGATGCAAAACTCAGGACCATTCAAATAAGAGCAGAAATCAAAAACACAGAAAAACTGCTGAAACCAAATATGTACATCACAGGCCTGATCCATAGTCAGAATATCCAGCAGGAAGTGCTCACTGTCCCAGAGGAAGCTGTCCAGAATATGAACGGAGAAAAAATTGTGTTTGTTCTCAATCCTGAACAGGAATTCGAAGTGAGGCATGTCAAGTTGGGGGATAAAATGGGAAACCGAAGAGCTATAACACAAGGGCTTAATGAGAATGACAGGATTGTTCAGAAAGGAGCTTTTTCCTTAAAAAGCGAACTCAACAAAGCCGAATTCGGGCATCATCATAGTCATTAAAGCAATAGAATCAAATGATATCAAAGATACTTAAATTCTCTATCAGACACCGCTTGTTTGTGGTTCTGGCTACCCTAGCCGTCTCTCTCTTGGGTTATTTCGCCTTCCAAAGACTTCCCATTGATGTTTTCCCTGATCCTTCTCCTCCTTTGGTCCAAATATACACCCAAGCTCCTGGAATGGCTCCTGAGGAAGTGGAGCGGTTGATATCCTACCCTATTGAATCCTCAATGTTTGGTTTGCCTAAAATCGATTACATACGATCTACGTCCACATTTTCCCTTTCCATGGTTAATGTCTATTTCACTGAAAAAACAGATATTTACTGGGCCCGCCAGCTGGTGTCAGAGCGTCTGAACGAAGTCCGCGACATCATTCCAGCACAGGCCCACAATCCAGTCCTGGGGCCCATATCAACCGGACTGGGCCTGGTTTACCTTTATTACCTGGAAAGCGAAGAACACTCCACCATGGAGCTGCGGACCATACAGGATTGGCTGATCAAATATGAGTTGAAGTCTGTTCCAAGAGTCTCTCAAGTCCTGAGCATCGGAGGTGACGTCAAACAGTTCAAGATCTTTATACAGCCCCAATCTTTGCTCAAATACAATCTATCCATCTCAGATGTCATCGATAAAGTCAAACAGAACAATAAGAATATTGGAGCCAGCTTCATAACTAGGGGAAAAGAAGAATACATTGTCAGAAGTCTGGGCCTTGCCAAAACCATCCAGGACCTGGAGAACATCGTCATCACCCATGACCAAGGAACCCCAGTCTTTCTCGGGAATTTAGCTCAAGGCCAGGTGCTTCCTGCTATCAAAAGAGGGGCAGCCCTTGCCAACGGCGAAGGTGAGAAGGTAGTGGGTATGGTGCTCAAACTTTTTGGCTCAAACACAGCCAGAGTCATCCAGAACCTGGAGGACCGGATCTCGGAAATCAATAAAACTCTTCCCCAGGGAGTAGAGATCGTCCCCTTTTACAACCAGGCTTCTTTGGTCAAAAAATGTTTTTCCACTGTTTCTGCAAACCTTCTGGTGGGAATTGCTTTGGTCATCCTAGTCCTTTTCCTATTCATGGGAGACTTTCCCTCAGCGCTCATTGCTGTGTTTTCGCTTCCCTTTTCCATACTTTTTTCTTTTATTTTAATGAATCGTATCAACCTGGCCGCTGACTTGATGTCTTTTGGAGGACTGGCCATTGCCATCGGACTTATTGCAGATGCAGCCATCATCATGGTGGAAAACATCCACCGGCACATACAGTCTCCGGGCGAA
>DASRVI010000178.1:0-4573 GCA_035655135.1 Acidobacteriota bacterium
CCATAAAAATTGTGCATCAGGCTTTTCCTAATTGGGGATTCTCTATAATCATACTCACCATCATAATAAAAATTTTGTTTTTCCCTCTTACATTCAGCAGTACAAAGTCAATGGCTAAGATGCAGGAGCTTCAGCCAAAAATAAAGGCGCTTCGGTCTAAGTATAAAAAGGCAAAAAAAGATATCGAGCAGAGAAAAAGGCTCAACGAAGAAACTATGAAGCTCTATAAGGAGCATGGAGTTAATCCTGCGGGAGGATGCCTCCCTATTTTGATTCAACTTCCTATTTTTTGGGGTTTTTTCCGTTTATTGATTGTAGCCATAGAGTTCAGACACAGTCCCTTTATTTTTTGGATCCAAGACCTATCTGTGAAAGATCCTTATTACATAACCCCTATTCTAATGGGAATAACTCAATTCATAAGCCAAAAGATGACCCCTACAGCAGGGGATCCCACCCAAAAAAAGATGATGCTTATCATGCCGGTCATCATGACTATATTTTTCATGAATTTCCAGAGTGGACTTGTCCTTTACTGGCTGACCAATAATGTCCTTCAGATAGGGCAGCAGTATATAATGAACCGACACATGAAAAAGAAAAAAAAGGAATCCCATGTCAAAAAAAGAAAAAAATAATCAAAAGAAAGAATTTAAGGGAAGGAATCTGGAAGATGTGATAAGCCATGCTGAACATGTACTTAAGATTCCGCGCACCCAGTTTAACTATGAAATCGTCGCTGAAAAGACAAAATTATTTGGAATAAAAACCAAGGAAATCGTTATTAGAGCATGGCCAAAAACCGAAGAGAAAGACCATTCAACAAACGAATTCCTAGATAAGCTTCTTTCATATCTTCCCTTGGATATTAAATATAAAACAAAGAAAAACAATAATATCAGATATTTTATATTTGAAGGCCCTGATAAGCGCTTTCTCCTCCAAAAGGATGGGTCTCTTTTATTAGCCCTGCAGCATATTCTTAATAAAGTCTCCTCAGAGAAAATCCAAACTGATTGTGATCATTATAAAAAAAGAAAAGAAAAAGAGCTTAAAGATTATGTTCATCAAGTAGCTCATAAGGTCAAGGAGTCCGGAAGAAATGAAATATTGGATCCTATGAATCCTTATAAAAGAAGGCTTGTCCATATCACTATCAACCAAATCCCCGGCCTTTCCACCGAAAGCCTGGGAAATGGTTTTATGAAAAAAATAAAAGTATACCAAAAGAAAAAATAACCTCAGCTATTCATTTCCTGATCACAGTTGAATGTTTTCATATTACATTCTAAAATAGGAGGATGCTCGAAGACACCATAATTGCCATATCAACACCCTTTGGATTTGGCGGGATTGGTGTTGTGCGGCTGAGTGGAAAAGAATCATTAAAAATTGCCACAAACATCTTCAAACCAAAAAATAAAAATGAATCCATACAGCCCAGGAAGGTCTTGTTAGGAACTATTTATAATCCTATAAATAAGGAGTCCTTTGAAGAGGCTTTTTTAACTTACTTCCCATCGCCAAACTCCTACACTACAGAAGAAATGATAGAAATAAGCTGCCATGGAAGCCCGGTCATTCTTGAGGAAATCGTAAGACTCAGTATCAATGAAGGGGCCAGGCATGCAAAACCCGGAGAATTTACTCTCAGAGCCTATCTTAACGGAAGAATTGATATCATCCAGGCAGAGGCAGTCAATGATCTTATCCGTGCCTCTTCTCTCCAGCAAGCAAAAATTTCATACAACCAGATGAGCGGGGTTCTTTCAAAAAAGATAAAGACTCTCAGGAACAAGCTGATCAATATTCTTTCTGAAATAGAAGCCAGGTTAGAGTTTCCCGATGAAAATCTGGATCTGCCTGTAACAACAGTACTCAACTCGTTGGAGAATACTATTGAAACCGTAAAAAAATTTATAAAAAGTTATGATTTTGGCAAATCTTTATCTGAGGGATTTAAAATAGCCATAGTGGGAAAAACAAATGTAGGAAAATCAACCCTTTTTAATACCCTTCTAGAAAGTGAAAGAGCCATTGTCACTCCTTACCCCGGAACGACCCGCGATTATCTTTCAGAGAAAATAAAAATCAAAGACTCTATTTTTACCTTGCTGGATATGGCCGGACGGAGAAAACCAAGACATCCCATTGAAAAAGAGGGAATCAAAAGAAGTGAAGAGCTGGCTCAAAAAGCAGATGGTATCCTTCTTGTATTTGACCGTTCCAGAAGAAAAGATGAAGAAGATGGAGAACTTTTAAAGAAGTATAAAACAAAGAAAACAATCCTGGTTTTCAATAAATCTGACCTGCCTCAAAAGATGAACATAAAAAACATAATATCCTCGGCTCCCAATTTACCTTTTATAGAGGTGTCAGCTCTCAAGAAAACGAATATTCAAGAACTAAAGAAGACAATCTATTCAGAATTCATTAAAACAGAAAAAGCCGAACAGGAAATCATACTGCACCTTCATCAAAAACTTCTCCTAGAGGATATACTCAAAGCACTCAAATCAGGGAGAGAAAAACTTCAAAAAGGTTTTCCTGACGAAATATATGCAGAAGAAATCCGAAAATCCATTCCTCTTCTCAATCAGATGACAGGAGAAATCCGCAGTGATGATATTATCAATACAATATTCAAAAGATTCTGCATCGGCAAATAGGCGATATGATGAATTCAAACGGACAATTTGATATTGTGGTCATTGGAGGAGGGCATGCTGGATGCGAAGCCGCTTACGCAGCCAGCCAAATGGGAATGAAAACCTGTCTGGTTACCATAAATCTTGAAACCATTGCTCAGATGTCATGTAATCCAGCTATTGGAGGCCTGGCTAAAGGACACCTGGTGAGAGAGATTGATTGCCTCGGTGGGATCATGGGTCTTTTAGCAGATGAGACAGGCATTCAATTCAGGCTTCTCAACAGAAGCAGGGGAGGAGCGGTTCAAGCTCCCAGAGCCCAGTCTGATAAAATGCTTTACAGAACCACCATGAAAACTTGGCTGGAAAATACAAAAAATTTGTCTCTTTTTCAGGGAATTGCCAACAAAATCCTCATCAAAAAAAACAGAGTTTATGGAGTCAGCACCAAAGAAGGGAACACATTAAAAGCCGGATGTGTTATCTTAACGCCCGGAACATTTCTTAATGGGCTTATCCATATAGGATTGACCCATTACCCTTCTGGAAGAGCCAATGAACCGGCTTCTCCAGAGCTGGCCGATCACTTAAAAGAAATCGGGCTTAAAATTTTTAGGCTTAAAACAGGCACACCCATGCGCCTTCATAGGGATACTATAAAATGGGATAAATTTGAACCTCAATCAGGTGATAAAAATCCAGTGCCTTTTTCCTTCCGAACTAAAAAGAAACTGAAAAACAAAGTCAAATGCTATGTTGGGCACACCAATAAAAAAACCCATGAAATAATAAATGAATACATGGATCAATCCCCTCTTTACAGCGGCAAGATCACGGGTATCGGTCCTCGTTACTGCCCATCTATTGAAGTCAAAGTCGTCCAATTCCCCCACCATGAACGGCACCAGTTCTTTCTGGAGCCAGAAGGCCTCGACACAGCAGAAATTTATATAAACGGCATCTCAACAAGCCTTCCCCTCGAAGCACAAAAGAAAATGTTAAATAGCATTCCAGGTCTTGAAGAAGCAATGATATTAAGACCTGCTTACGCCATCGAATATGATTCTGTTAGGCCCACCCAACTTCTGCCTACACTGGAAACCAAGAACATCAAAAATCTTTTTCTTGCCGGCCAAATAAACGGCACTTCAGGATATGAAGAAGCTGCTGCCCAAGGATTAATGGCTGGAATAAACGCTGCTTTAAAGATCCAGAGAAAGAAACCTTTCCTGCTTCAAAGACATGAGGCTTATATCAGTGTTCTTATCGATGATCTTATCACCAAAGGGGTTGAAGAACCTTACAGATTGTTTACATCCAGAGCCGAATACAGGCTCCAGTTAAGAATTGACAACGCAGATAAAAGACTTATTGATTATGGTAAAAAATTTGGGTTGATATCAGATGAAGAATATGAAAACTATTTAGAAAAAAGGGAAAGAATAGACAAAGCCTTTTCTCTCCTGAGAACTCAGAAAATCAAATCTGATAAAAGAGAATCAATTTCCTTAAAACAATACTTAAAGAAACCTGAAATAAAATTCAAAGATATCATGAAAAGCACAAAAGAATTCAATAACCTGACTGAGGAAGAAGTAAGACACATTGAGTCTGAAATTAAATATGAAGGGTATATAAAAAAACAAGAAAAAGAAATCCAAAAAATGAAAAAAATAGAGCGACAAAAAATCCCCACAGATATCGATTTCAAATCAATCCCAGGATTAACAGCTGAGGTGACAGAAAAATTAATAAAGTTCAAACCAAAAACCATAGGAGAGGCCAAAAAAATATCAGGAGTGACTCCTGCCGCCCTATTAAACATACATATTTATATTCAAATTCAAGCAAACAAAGATAAAAAATCATGTAATTAAATCATAATTATGATAAATTATGAGTGTATTTTAGGAAAAAAATGATTA
>DASRVI010000179.1:0-3012 GCA_035655135.1 Acidobacteriota bacterium
CACCCTGAGCAAGAATTCACCTTTTATATTATTACCGCCAGCGGAGGAATCTGGCAAACCACCAACAACGGCACCACATTTGAACCCATTTTTGACCACCAAAACACCATTGCCACCGGAGATATGGCTGTATCCCCATCCAATCCTGATATCCTCTGGGTGGGCACCGGAACCCCGGCTTCAGGCCGTCTTTCTCTTTTGGGAGACGGAGTGTATAAATCCGAGGATGGGGGTCAAATCTGGGAACACATGGGATTAAAAAATACAGGCCACATCGGAAGGATCGCCATCCATCCAAAAAACCCGGATATAGTCTATGCGGCGGCAGTGGGATATCACTTCTCCTTCAACCCGGAAAGAGGTCTTTACAAGACTACAGACGGTGGAAAAACCTGGGAGAAATCGCTTTTTATCAGCGAAAAAGTAGGCGTTGTGGACGTCGTTTTAAATCCAAAAAATCCAGATATTGTCTATGCAGCCACCTATGATAAGAGCCGAATCCCGTGGAATTTTGAAGAAAGCGGCCCTCTCAGTGGTATTTATAAAAGCACTGACGCCGGAAACAGCTGGGAAAAATTGGAAGAGAAGTCTACCGCTCCTTAGATACAGGGAAAACCTAGGAAAAGATGAGCCCGGACGACCTCACTCTATGGGGTGGCAAATGGTATGGTGTGATCTATATTGATCCAAACAATCCTGATGTGGTTTATCTGCCAAGCACTCCCTTACTCAGATCCGAAGACGGAGGCCGGACCTGGGGCCAGGATGGGATTGAAAATCTGGCCCAAGGAGTGCATGTGGACCATCATGCACTCTGGATTGATCCAGATAATTCCAATCGTATATGGCTGGGAAACGACGGAGGCCTGGCTGTTTCTTATGACCGGGGACAAACCTGGGATGTCTATGAAAATTTGCCTATCGCTCAGTACTATGCTGTGGGCGTGGACATGGAGCAGCCTTACCATATATACGGAGGGACTCAGGATAATGGATCCATAAAAATCCCCAGTCACAGCATCTACGGAGAAATCAACAGAAACGACTGGCAGTCTGTAGGCGGAGGATACGGAATGTACAACCAGGTGGACCCAGAAAACAGCCGCTGGCTTTACAATGAATATCAAATGGGCTCGGCCCAGAAAGTGGATCAAAAACAGGGATACAGAGTCCGTATCAAACCCAGCGCTGAAAAAGGAGAGCCTGAATTCAGATTCCACTGGACCACTCCTATACATATCTCCCCTCATAATCCCCGCATTATCTATATGGGTTCACAGTTTCTGCTCAGATCACTGGACAGAGGGGATACCTGGCAGAAAATAAGTCCTGACCTAACCACCAATGACCCCAAAAAACTGGAAGGGAACATTGAATTCTGCATCCTCACCACTATCTCAGAGTCACTCAAACAAGCCGGTGTTATCTGGGCCGGAACAGATGACGGCAAGGTCCAAGTGACCCTGGACCATGGAGGAGACTGGAAAGATGTGACCTCCAATCTTAAAGATGCCGGCGCCCCTGAAGAGTATTATGTGAGCCGTGTTTTCGCTTCCCATTTTGAGCCAGGAAGGGCCTATGTTGTCAAGACTGGTTTTCAGAGGGATGACTTCAGGCCTTTTATCTTCCGCACAGACGACTTTGGGAAATCCTGGACTCCTGTAATGGGAGACATTCCAGACGGAATCATTTATGTCATAGTGGAAGACCATAAAAATCCCAACCTCTTGTTTGTGGGAAAGGATTTTGAGGTCTATGCCACTATAGATGGAGGAAAAAACTGGGTGAGCCTAAAAAACAACATGCCCACCAATTCTGTGCATGACCTAGTCATACATCCCAGGGAAAACGAACTGGTTGTGGCTACCCACGGCAGAGGGATCTATGTCACTAACATTTCTCCGCTGCAGCAGCTCAACCAAAAAATACTCCTCAAAGACCTGCATCTCTTTGAAATCCAGGATGAAATCCAGTGGCATTATATCCCGCGAGGCCGAATATACGGACAAAGACAGTTCACAGCACCCAATGAACATGTAGGGGTGAAAATAGTTTATTATGTCAAAGAAAAGGCAGAGAAAGAAGCTCTGATAACCATTACAGATCCCTATGGAGAAAAAATCAGAGAACTCAAAGGGAAAACAGAAGCCGGTTTCAATAGAGTGATTTGGGACATGCGGAAAGAACCTGAGAAAAAATCCGAAGAAGATTCCCGGGCCAGCCGCGGTGAATGGGTTGAACCAGGAGAATACCGTGTGATACTCCAGGTCAACGGCAAAACACTCTCCACCACGTGCCGGATCAAACCCATGCCTGAATATGACCTGCTGAAATAAATATCAATTTATTTATGAAAGAACCAAAAGTCTCTATTGAAAAAGTAGAAAATTATGAACCTCAAAATATTTGTTCAGGTCTAAAAAAAGCACTGGACCTGCTGGGAGGCCTTGAAAACACAGTCCCTCCAAAAAGCCGGGTATTTGTTAAAATAAACCACCTCTCTCCTCCCTCTCCCCCGGAAAAAGCCATAGTCACCCATCCGGCCTTCACCAAAGAAGTTTTGGAACTTTTAAAACCATTGGGCTGTGACGTGACCGTGGGCGATGACATCCAGTACAAAGGAAAAGATGGATTTTTGACTTCAGGCTACAGGAAAATCTGTGATGAAATGGGGGTTAAACTCATCAATTTGAAACAAGCTGGGTTCCGTCAGATCAAATGCTATGGGAAAAAGCTTCAACAGATCTATGTTTCCCCTTTAGTTTTGGAATCTGATTTTATCATCAACCTGAGTAAACTGAAAACCCATTCCTTCACCATATTCACAGGGGCTGTTAAAAACATGTACGGGATCATTCCTCATGGACTGAGGATTAAGTTTCACAAGCAGTTTCCTCTGCCCAGCGATTTCAGCGAAATGCTGGTGGACATCTATTCCTGCGCCCCGCCGAATTTGAATATCATGGATGGAATCGTTTCCATGGAAGGGGAAGGCCCTTCAGCCGGAAACCC
>DASRVI010000180.1:0-3890 GCA_035655135.1 Acidobacteriota bacterium
TGATAGCTAGGATCAAAAGAAACATAAAGCTCAAGCCCCCCAATATTAAGATTATGAATATTAGCGGTAGTACAAGAGTAGGGGTGGGTCCTTCAGATTGTTCCGGACCCTGCTATAAGGTAGGCCAAAAATACCTCATCAACTGCCTGAGGCTGGTAGAAAAGAAAGACGAGAAAAAATATGATACAAAGAAACTTATAGAATTTTTCAATACAGAGGGACAGTATCTTAAAAGAATCGAATTGCCAAAAGGAAGAGAACTCAATTACATCGATTCCCAGGAGAATTTTTATTTTATCCAGACTGATCCTTTTCCAAAGATCATTCGGGCAAGCTTAAATCTTGATTGATAGATCATGAAATAAAAACCAGTGCCGTCATACCTGTTTGCCTAGTTTTTTCTTGAATAATTCTAAAAATTTATAGGGATAAAGTATAATAACAAACTGAACCACACAAAGGGAAAATACGTATTGGTTAGAAGGAGGAGTTCATGAAAATAAAACCAAAGCATTTTATTTTGTGTTTGTGTCTCATTTTAATGCTTATCCCTCAATCAGCCTTTTCTGCACAGCCGGATTCGTTGGCTGGTCACTGGGAGGGTTCGATTGATATTCCCGGGATGAAGCTGGAAATTCTTGTTGATTTGAGCCAAGAATCTGATGGGTCTTGGACGGGAAAGATATCCATTCCTGCTCAGAATGCTAAAAACCTGCCGCTTGAAAAAATCGCTATAGAAGGGAATGATATCTCCTTTGGAATGAGCGGAATTCCAGGAGAGCCTTGGTTTAAAGGGACGCTGAGTCAAGACAGATCTCAAATCACCGGAGATTTCACCCAGAGCGGACAGACTTTTCCATTTGTCCTCAAAAGGGGAATCAGCCCTGTGGCCAAAGCCAAAAAGGCTCTGGCTGATTTTGACGATCTGGTCAAAAAAGGAATGGAAAGCCTTAATGCCACGGGAGTGGCTGTGGCCGTGGTCAAGGATGATGAGGTTATTCTAGCCAAAGGATACGGCTTCAGGGACGTCCAAAACCAGCTCCCCATGACAGCTGACACGCTCCTTGCCATTGGATCTGCTTCCAAAGCTTTCACCACTTTTGCCATGGGAACTCTGGTGGATAAAGGTAAATTGGATTGGGAAACTCCTGTCCACAACTACATTCCTTGGTTTGAACTTAAGGACCTGTTCGCCAGCCAGCGCCTGACCCCCCGAGACCTGGTGACTCATCGGTCCGGTCTTCCCCGTCATGATTTGGTTTGGTACAACAACTACCAGGATTCCCGCGAGGACTTCGTGAAGAGACTGGCTTATCTCAAATCCTCAGCTGATCTGCGCCAGAGGTTTCAGTACAACAACCTGATGTTTCTCACAGCCGGTTATCTGGTGGAAGTGCTCACAAACCAGGAATGGGAAGAGGCCATACGCTCCCATGTGCTAATGCCTTTGGGCATGGAGCGAACTAATTTTTCGGTTGAAGATTCCCAAAAGGACAAAAATCACGCTCTTCCGTACCGAGAAGAAAATGGCGAGATCAAAAAGATTCCCTTCCGTAACATCACCAATATCGGTCCTGCCGGATCCATCAATTCCAGCGTGAACGAAATGAGCCAATGGCTTTCAGTCCATCTCAATCAAGGAAAATTCAAAGGTCAACAGATAATCAATGCCCAGACTCTGGAGGATATGCATCTGGCCCATATGCCCACAGGCGGAACCCCGGCCATACCTGAAGTGACTCCAGCTGACTATGGGATGGGTTGGTTTGTGGACACCTACCGGGGCCATAAAAGAGTGCATCACGGTGGCAATATTGATGGTTTTTCGGCCATGGTCAGCATGCTGCCTCAAGAGGGGCTGGGATTTGTGGTGCTGGCCAATAAAAATGGAGCCGCCCTGCCAGAACTGCTCATTCGGCATGCCGCAGACCTTATTCTGGGAGAGGAGCCTAAGGATTGGATCGGATTAGCGGCAGAACGAAAAGCAAAGGGAGAGAAAGTGGAAGAGGAAGCCAAAAAGAAGAAAGAAACTCGAAAAGTAACTGGAACGGAACCAGCTCACAAGCTTGAAGATTACACCAGTGATTACAACCATCCCGGATACGGTGATATCAAGGTTTTTCAAGAGAAGGAAGGACTTTTATTCACTTTTAATGCCATCACCACTCCTCTTGAGCACTGGCATTATGAGACTTTCAATGCCAAAAGGGCCGATGATCCCACTTTCGAAGACATGAAGTTCACTTTCCGCACCAATGTCAATGGATTTGTGGCTGAATTGGAAGCCCCTTTTGAACCCACTCTGGAACCGATTGTGTTTAAGAAAAAGCCAGATGCCAAACTTTTTGATCCGGAATATCTTAAGCGGTTTGTGGGAAAATACAAGCTGATTGACCAAATCCTGACCATAAGTCTACAGGGTGATCAACTCACGCTTTATATTCCGGGACAGGAGGTTTATGCCTTGATTCCGGCATTAGGAGAAGAGTTTGTCCTTGACCGGGCTAAAGTTGTCAGTTTGAAATTCAAATTTGATGAGGAGGGACAGGTCACTGCTCTTGAGCTCAATCAGCCTGGTGGAATTTACGAAGCTGAACGGGTGAAGGAAAAGGATCAATCATAATTTTTTCCATTTCATTTGATACCGGTTGATCAGCAGATATCCATCTGAGTCCTGTTTGAGGCTGTAAAGCTTTCCTTTTTTAAACAGAAAAGGTATGACCGGAAGATTGATTTTTGCCAGGTATCTTCCTTTGGCGTCCAGAACATCATAGATGCTTTGGCTATCTTCTTCTTTATCAAAGACACTGATATAGATTCTTCCTTTATCATCAGAAAGAAGGGAATGAAAAGCCGGGTGGAATTTGGGTAATCTCTGCTGGAATTGGGGGCCAGGAGGTTTTCCACCGAATTTTATCTTGATTTGCTCCGCGTATTTTTGTTCATCCACAGGAATTGGGTCATAATTCCTGAGGATCCGGGTGGTGAGTTTGCCTTGAGCGTTCTGGATTTTGATCTCATACCTGTCTGAAAATCCCCAGATGATGTCATCTTTTTGTGTCAGACACCAATGAATTGTGGGCGCGAGTGAATCCAGTAGGGGGATTTTCTCTCTTTCAAAAGAATCAATCACATCCAGTTTTTTAAAATCCGTATTAAATCGGATGAGTTGATAGGTGTTTTGCTCTCCGTACCCAAGAGTATAGACAATAAATTCTTGATTGGAATTCATTTTGATGTCAAAGGGTTGGCCTTTTTTGAATGTGTTGATGTGTTTGATGTACTCTCCATCCAGAGAATATAAAATGATTCTCCGGTAGATAAGGTCCAAAACAGCAAGCCTGTTAGAAGATAGGCAGATATCCCACGGCCAGCCGTATTCACCGGGACCCTGTCCCGATCTTCCAATGGCATGAAGAAAATTTCCCTTACGGCTGAATTTTTTTATGGATTTTTGATGGGGATCCAGTAGGTAAATATTTTCTTGATCATCCACACACATTTCTTTAATGTTGGTGAACATATATTCCTCTTTCTGCACGTCTTTTCCGCCTATAGAGAGCTCGAGTTCAAGGTCCAACACATCCCTGTCGTACATGGGTTTTTTGGGATTTCTGATGATTTTGACCCCATCTGATTCATAAATCTCTCCCTTCCACTCGGATTTGTGTCTCCCGCAAAAAGTCATGAGTAAGAGACAAGTCAGGAAAAAAACGGCCAATGTTCCAATTTTCCTTAACATCGTTTCCCCTTAATCGTCATGTTCCACTCATTGTAAGGTCAAAAATTATTAGGGTCAAGGTTAAAAATTTGCAGATTTTCATGACTGTTTTTCTTTGAGAAACGACTCAATTATAATAAGATGAAGTCATTCAAGAGGCGAGTGTGTT
>DASRVI010000181.1:0-3984 GCA_035655135.1 Acidobacteriota bacterium
TGGCCAGGTTTATTTTGTTCATAATAGAGTTCATGATATTGATACCATGGCTGAAATGATTAAAAAATGGGTGCCTCAGGCAAAAGTGGTCACAGTTCATGGAAAGATGAGAGGCCCAAAATTAGAGAAAAGAATGCTTGATTTTGTCCAAGGGAAGTGCAATGTTTTGATCTCCACCACCATCATTGAAAATGGAATTGATATCCCCAGAGTCAACACCCTCATTGCAAACCAGGCCAATAGATTTGGACTGGCCCAGCTTTACCAGCTCAGAGGAAGAGTGGGACGTTCATCGCGTCAGGCTTTTGCTTATCTTCTTGTACCTCCTTTTTCTGAGCTCACCCATAAAGCCAAACAAAGACTGAATGCCATCCAGGAGTTTGCTGAATTGGGATCTGGATTTAGACTTGCAGCCAAAGATTTAGAGATAAGAGGGGCAGGAAATTTTCTGGGAGATGAGCAGCACGGTTTCATGGAAGCAGTGGGATTTGAATATTACATGCACTTGCTGGATCAAACAGTGAGGAAACTCAAAGGTGAGCACAGGGAAGTGAGGAAGAGCCGGATAGAATTAAGGATTGATATTAGGATTCCCGAGGAATACATTCCCCAAGTAAACTTAAGAATGGATCTCTATAAACGTGTGTCTTCCATAGAGGATCTTAGAGAATTGGATAAGATTAGAGATGAGGTTAGGGATAGATTTGGGTCCTTTCCACAGGGGGTGGAGAACTTATTTCATTATGGGGAGATAAAATTTCTTTCTCAGAAGCTGGGAATCAAAGCCATAGATAGAATCAGAAATAAGATTGTTTTTAAATTTTTCCCAGATTCTACAGCGGATGTATCTAAGTTAACAAGATTGGTGGAAGATTATTCTGGGTCCGTAACTCCACAGGGAATTATGACTTTAAAATTAGATTCTCAAAAAGAGGCAGAGATTTTAAGTGAAACGATATGTATCTTGAAGGAGTTAACTCTTTTGTAATATAATGAGTTTGGACTATACATAAAAAAGTCCAATATGTACAGATTCCTGAATCATCCAGGCTAGCATTAGAAAGAAAATGAATTTATTTAAGTTTAGAACATTAGTTCTGCTGACTGCACTGAGCTTTATTCTCATTGCCTGTGGAAAAGAACTCCCAGAAGATCAATCTGTTGAGAACCTTCATGATAAGATTACGAAAAATGAGGTTATACTGGCCATAGAGACTTCATTTTATACCAATTCTGATTTTGAGGACTATCTTTTGTTGACTGTGGGAGAAAGTTATGAAGAGATGTCAAATTTAAGTCTGAGCAGACTGCTGGATAGTTTTATAGAAGAAAAACTTTTACTGGAAGCGGCTAGAAATAATGGAATATTTCTCACTGATGAAGAAAAGAAAAGGTATATAGCCAGACTTTCCAATGAATTTAAATTAAGTGAGGGGATGGTCAAACAAGAAGTAGAGATCAACACTCTTTTAACAAAACTGCTTATAGAAAAGTTCACTCTCGGATTAGTGAAGGATATAAAAGTGACACCTGAAGAAATATTGGAGTATTACGATTCAAATAAAAGAGAATTTTTACAGCAGGAACAGAGAAAGGTGAGCCAAATTCTTCTTAACAGTGAGGAAAAAGCCATAGAAGTCTATAAAATGGTCAAAGGAGCTACAGAAGAACAATTCAGAAAGATCGCCGAACAAGAGTCTGAAGGATTAGAAGCCTCTCGTGGAGGGAAGATGGGACTTTTTGAATTAGGCCAACTTCCTGAAGAGATGGATAAAGTGGTTTTTTCTCTAAAACAAGGCCAGATAAGTCAGGTAATAGAATCTAAATATGGTTATCATATATTCCGAGTGGATGAAATCATTAAAAGAGCTCCTTTACCAGAAAAGCCTGGCAAAGAGGTTTCATCAAATATAGAGATGAAAATTCTTAACCAAAAAATAAATGAATTTGTGCATAATTATTTAGAAAAATTGAAATCAAAATTTGAATGGAAATTTTATCCTGAGAGGCTTAACTTTTCTTATCAAAGGAATGAATATGAATAGAACAATGATGAAAGCAGTTCTGGTGGTTGTATTGCTTATGGCAGGATTGCAAGTCAGCGGTGAAGAAGTGTTAGAAGCCATTGTAGCAGTGGTTAATCAAGATGTCATTACTTTATCTGATTTTAAACAGCAGGATGAGATGCTGTATCAATCTCTATCATCAAGATACCAAGGCGAAGAACTAGAGAACATATACAGAAAGAGCCGTAAAAGTCTTTTAGACAGCATGATCACAGATCTTTTGCTCTTACAGGAAGCTGAAAAACAGAATATAGATGTGAGCGGGCAAATTGAGAAGATGCTCGAAGACATGAAAGAACAATATGGGTTTAGTTCCATTGAAGAAATAAGAAGAGCCATGGGAGAGCAGGGAATTAATTTTGATAGCTGGCTGGATTTTCAGGAAAGAGAACTTTTAAAAGAAGGGGTCATATTTTATTCTTTTGGCAAAGATATTGTGGTTGATGACAATGAAGTCATAAATTATTACAGACAGCATCAGGAAGAATTTAAAGAACAGGCTACTTTTGAACTGAAAACCATTTATCTTTCGGATACAGGAAAGATTGAACAAGAAATTCAAGGCAAGATGAATGAGATTAACAGCAAATTAAAGGCTGGAGACTCGTTTGAGGACTTAGCCGAGAAATATTCCGACGGACCTTATAAAGAAACCCGTGGAGAGCTGGGAAGTTTCAAGAAGGGCACTTTGGACAAAACTTTGGAACAGGCGGTAGAGAAAATTGAAGTGGGAGAGGTCACTCCATGGATCAAAACAACTAACGGCTGGTATCTGCTGAAACTTGTGGATAAAGAAGAGGAACACATAAAGGATTTTGATGAAGTGAGGGGGGAGATAGAAAGGAAAATCTTTGAGAAAAAACGAAAAGAAAAGACAGCTCAATACATCGAGGATCTTAGAGAAAGAAGTTATGTAGAAATTAAAATTAAAGACCCCTATAAATTATTTTAACCTGATATTCATAAAATATGTATGCATTTCTATCCAAATTTAACATGATTATCACTTTAGGATCTGTGCTATATTAAGAGTATGATTCTCAAGTTTCTTCTGATTTGAATTTATTTTAATGAGGAATCTAGCAGCCCAAAGCATCCCTCTTTTGACGATTTCCCTGGCTTCTGGAACATCAAAATCTTTAGAGACATGGCCTAGAGATGTGTAGAAGATGCGTCCCTCTCCGTATTTTTTGGTCCACACCACAGGCATAATCACTCCTTTGATCCAAGGAGCATATTCACCGGAAAAAGTGGTGGTGGCAAGCACATTATTGATAGGATCCACATGCATATAATACTGTTCTGAGTGCATTTTAAAATCAGAAAGCCCTTGAGTTATAGGATGATTTTTATGGGTGATATTGACCTCATAATCAATGATGCCGCCGGGATGAGCCACCCACTGCCCTCCCACCATAAATTGGTATTCTGTGTTCTGCCTGAATGAATCAGCAAGACCCCCGTGCCATCCAGCTAGGCCCACTCCACTTTTCACAGCTTCCAGCAATCCTTTTTCCTGCTCTCCAGTGATGGAGGCCATGGTATAAGCTTGGACAATAAGGTCCAAAGATTTTAATTTCTCCACATCTAGATAAGAGTCTAAAGTATGGGATATCTCTACCTCAAACCCCTGTTTTTCAAGCCAGGGAGCAAAAATATCAACACATTTTTTTGGTTCATGTCCTTCCCACCCTCCCCAGACAAAAAGGGCTGATTTATTTTTTTCTGTTCTCTTCCCATAAAGGGAAAGGCCGGTCACACTTAATATTAAGATAAAAAGAAGGATATGTAATTTTTTCATCTCTCTCTCCTCATTTTTTCAATGGATCACTTTCCCATAATATTTATTTCCCACTCCCAATTCAAGTTTATAAACATTGATTTTTTTTATTCAATCCATAAACTTAATATGAGGCGT
>DASRVI010000182.1:0-5534 GCA_035655135.1 Acidobacteriota bacterium
TTCAGCCATATCATAGGAGACATTAAAAAATTGACACACAGGCAGATTATCTGTGAAGGTCCTCCAGTTTTCTCCTTTGTCATAGGAGATAGCAATGCCGCCGTCATTGACATTGATGATGTAGTTGGAGTTTTCAGGATCTATCCACATGCCGTGATGGTCACCGTGAACATTTTGGGCAATTCTCTGAAATGTTTTTCCTCCGTCTGTTGATACACTCATAGGAACACCCATGATATAGACTCTGTCTGGGTCGTTGGGGTCCACTCTGATTTGACCGAAAACCCAGCCGTAAGTTCCGGAATGGCGCATCATAAAAGCTTTCATCTGTTCAGTCTGTCCGCTGGCCTGCACCCAGGTTTCTCCCTTGTCGTCAGAGCGATACACCGTGGCTCCTTTTATAATGCCTTCTAAATTGCGTGTGTAGGCATCTGCTTTTTCTTCTTCGGTTAGTTCTCTGGCGATTTCATAGTTGTCAACCAGGGCATACAGAGTGTTTGGCTGGCTGAGACACACATCCAATCCGATTCTTCCCCGATCTTCAGCCCCAGGAAGACCGTTGTTTATGGGATTCCATGTCTGGCCTCCGTCTGTGGTCTTGTATAGGCTGCTTTGATCATATCCCTCAAGGTTTCGGGGATCATTCCATTTAAGGCGAATTCTCTGCCAGAGCGCTGCATATAGGGTGTCTGGATTCTCAGGATCCATAGCCAGGTCAATGGCGCCTGTCCGGGGTCCTTTATACAGCATTTTTTCCCATGTCTGGCCTCCGTCTGTGGTTTTATAAACCCCTCTTTCCTCATTGTCAGTCCATTCGTGTCCTGAAGCCGCCACATAGACCACATCTGAATCCTCAGGATGAATAACAATCCGGGCAATGGTGAGAGTATCCTCTAAGCCCATATGCTTCCAGGTTTTTCCGCCGTCTAATGATTTGTATATCCCAGATCCATTTTGGGAACTGCGGAAAATATTGGCTTCTCCGGTGCCTACCCATATGACATCAGGATTTGTGGGATCAAGAGCAATATCTCCGATGGAAGTGGTGGCTTCGTTTTCGAATATGGGTGCCCAGGTAATGCCCTCGTTGACAGTCTTCCAAACCCCTCCAGAAGCAGTGGCTACATAAATGATGTAGTTTTCTCCCTTGGGCTGGACCACAGCAATATCCGTGCAGCGTCCGCTCACATTGGTGGGGCCAATATGCCACCATTTGAGGTCCTTGAATTTTGAGTTTTCCTTCATCTCCAGATGTTTGGAAAACCACTCAAAGCGCAGGGCAGGATCTGTGTTCTTTATGACCTCCTGTGCCTTTGCTTTTTTGACCGAAGAGGAAGAAAAAGACATTCCTCCCACCAGAAAAAAGACCAGAAAAATTGTTAGGAAAATCGAAAAAATGCGTTTTTGTGACATACAAACCTCCTTTTAGGTAAGAATCATGATATATAATATATCAGAAACATTCATATAAAGAAATAAATTTATTGATTTAGAAAGTAGTATTGGTTGACTCTTTTTTATTTAATTTATATTCTTATCCATATAGAAAGAGTGGATGTTTTAGATAGTCCACTAAATTTATTTTAAGGAGGACCACATTGAAAAGGGGACTATTGATATTAAGTCTAGCCTTATCGCTTGTTCTGTTTCCTTCTCTCTTTAAAGCAGAGGGAAATCCTGATAAACCAAATGATGGGTCTGCGCTGATGACTTCTGGGATTCAGCAGGAAGAGGTGGAAAAGACTATTCTTGAAGCTTTAGACCAGTTTAAAAGGGGAAACACTCGTGAAGCGGTGGCCCTACTGGCTGAAGCCATGATGATGATAAAAAGCGGGGAAGAGCTGAGCATAGACCAATTGTTTCTCTGCAAAGAGATCAATGGCTACAGAGATTTTGTAAAAAGAGATGGCAACACTCTAAAATCCGGAGAGCCTTTCCTGCTTTACATTGAGCCAGCTGGGTATCAGATCAAGAAAGAAGGAAGCGAGTATCAAATTTGGGTATCTGAGGACGCTTCTATTGTCAATGAAAATGGAGACGTGATCTTCCAACAAAACAACTGGGTGGAATATCAAAAGGGTTTTGTAAGTCCGGTCATCCCATTTTATATAACAAATCGTGTCACAGATATCCCTCCAGGAAAATACACCTTTAAATTCACCATCAAAGACAATTATGAAAAGACTTTTTTAGAACAGTCTTACGAGTTTATGGTAGAGTGAGGTTTTTCTTTAGAACTCTAATATTGGCTTCAGCATAAAAATAGAAGTCTCTTTTTTCTAAGATCCGGCAACCTTTTCCACAAAATTTTCGTCTATATATAATAATACTGTTTTTCAATAATAACAAAAATTTGTTATGTTCAGGAATTATTTAAAAATAGCTTTTCGGCACGTCAAACAACACAAGGGATACTCCTTCATCAATGTTTCCGGACTGGCCATTGGAATGGCCTGCTGCATTCTCATCCTTCTTTGGGTGCAGGAAGAGCTGAGCTTTGATCAATTTCATGAAAATGCAGATGATATCTACAGGCTGACCACAGCCACCCCAACGGGTGTGTGGTCTTCCAGTGCCTGGGCTCTCATGCCAACACTGAAGAAAGAGTTTCCCGAAGTGAACAAGGGCACCTGGTACGGGGAATGGATATGTCCCGTCAGGCATGAAGAAAAGGCTTTTAATGAACGCTGTGCCCTGGTCAGTCCTGAATTTTTTGAAATATTCAACTTTCCTTTTAAAGAGGGGGACTCGAAAACTGCCTTTGCCAGCTTAAATTCTGCTGTCATAACGGAAAAGACTGCCAAAAAATATTTCGGAGAAAGAGACCCGATCGGCCAGGTCATCCATTTTGATAACCGGGTCGATCTGGCGGTAACCGGAGTCATTGAAAATGTTCCCTCGAACTCCTCGATGCAGTTTGACTTTCTTACCCACCCTGTTCATGTTGTTGGAGAGGGTCGATTACAAATATGGTCAGCAGACTGCGCTTCCTATGTCCTTCTCCACAAGAATATCAATGTGGATGAATTTGGCCTGAAAATCAAAGATACTATCAATAAGCACCGCGGAGAGAATATGTACAAGCTTTATGCAGGGCTGCAGCCGCTTAAGAAGATCCATTTGTACTCCCTGAACGGAACCGATCCTGTTGTCTATGTGTATCTTTTTTCAGCGGTTGCCGTGATTGTGCTTCTCATTGCAGGAATTAATTTTGTAAACTTATCAACCGCGCGCTCATCAAAACGGGCCAAGGAAGTGGGGATGAGAAAAGTCCTGGGTGCTTCGGTTTCAAAGATCGTGGGGATGCTGTCCAAGGAGTTTCTGATTCTGGTCGGGATAGCCAATGTCATTGCATGGCCTTTGGCGTATGTGCTGATGAAGAACTGGATCCGGAGCTATTCCTACCATACACACGTTCACCTATGGATGTTCTTTGGCGCAGGGATCATCGCTTTGCTTATAGCCTTTTTTACGGTGAGCTACCAGTCCATAAAAGCCGCTTCAAAATATCCGGTAGAATCTCTTAAGTATGAATAAGGATGCGAGATTTTTCTTCTGCAAGTAAACGACTGTTTACACATTACTACTTCACTCCTAAATCTATTCTATCACTCAATAGAGAAATTTAGTCATCTCTCCTCCCCGGCACATTTCTTGAATCACTATCCCTGCCATGAGCAGGGTCTACCGCCCACGTCATCCGGAGCGCACCGTGTTTTACCGTGTCCTCTTCTATTATTTTGAGCCATTTCTGTCCCAAATGCGGGGGAACCATGCGAATTGTTTCCTTTATTGAAGATCACAAAGTCATAGACAAGATCATCGAACACCTTAATCTGACTTTTAAGGCTGAACGGCCCCCGCCTTCTCAAGCTCAGCTCTCTATTGCCGCTGAGGAACAATCAGAATATATATGATATTCTAATCCCCTTGTTAAGGGGCAAGGGGGATCTATATTCTCTCTGAGCCTCCATTAAGCCGATTTTCTGATGTTCTCTCTTTTTTGTGGGTTTATTGTTGACTGAAGGTGATTTTTGTGTGTATTATAATCGATAGAGTCGCTTAGAGGATGGGAATTTGATGAAATGGAGGGAAAATCAACATCAACAGAAAAACGAATTTCTTATCTTTAAAAATAATATAGCTAAGACATTTCTGCTAAGAAAATATGACACAATAAGGACCCCTTTTTTGATCGTCTTGACCAGAAAAGGAGAGACGAAATACTGGCAAGATTTTAAGCCCCATGAAAGATATGGATACCAATTTATGGATACAAAACTCCTGAATTTATTGGAAGAGATATTATGAAAAAAAGTAGTATATTTCTTTTTGTCATTCTCATATGTTGGCTTGGCTTGGCTATAAACTGTAAAAAGGAAGAAACACAATCAAACTCTACTAATTTTGAGTCATTTAAAGTAATTTTTTCTGAAAATATTCTTAAACAAAAAAAGAGTGATAGAGAATTTTCGTCGAGTCATCTGGAGTTGATAAAGGAAATAAACATTGAAAATTTGGAGAAGCCGCTTTATAGACCGGTATACTTGAGGTTTGATGAAAAAGGATGCTTATATACTTTGGATTTTTTCGAATTTCTCATTCATAAATTTTCTTCTTCCTCTAATTGGGAACATTACAATCACTCTTTTTTTGGAAAGGGCAGGGGCCAAGGTCCGGGAGAATTTTCGAGGGTCTTGGATTTCAAGATATTTAAGGATGAAGTTTACTTGGTAGATGAGGGGACAGGATCCATTGAAGTCTATTCAACGGACGGCATCTATAAGAAACGAATCTCACTGAGTAATCATATGGTACCGAGGAAGATAACCATTCAAGACAGCAGGATCATTGTTCAATCGTTGATTCCAGAAGGACCGTTATTTTTTGTCTATGATTTATACGGGGAATCAATTTTTTCTTTTGGAGAGCTTATTAATAAATCAAATGTTGAAAATACAGTCTATCATGATAATGAGCTTTCGAATAGTTTTTCAGGAGATTGTTTTTATTATTTACCTCGGTTTTTTGGTTATGTATGCTTGTATAAAGGAGATAGGTTGGCTGCAGCCCGGGAAACCATTGACGGCTTGGAAATCGGGAAAAAGAATGTCCCAGTTAAGAAAATTATTATGAAAAATGCTATTGCTCGAACTGTAAATAAAAAATATGAGACAGTGTTATTACATTCTCTTTATAATGATTTTATCTTAATCAAGACTTTCGATTATGTAAAGAAAAATGCATTTTGGGATATTTATGACCTCCAAAATTTTGAATATATTATTAGTATTAGAAATCCACCTCCATCAGCGAGCTTTGCTATGTATAGAAATTATCTAGCTGTATTATCAGATACTGAAACTGGTTCAAAAATTGAGATATTTGATATAAGTGAGGTTCTAAGAGAAGCAAGAGCTCGGATGAACTAAGGTATATATGGATAGGTCAACCATTTATAATCATAGAAGTTCCCAATCAAAAGCAAGTGGCTATTCAGGAATGATACCGAGACAGAAAGACTCTGGTGAGAG